>JAISIJ010000459.1 GCA_031262245.1 Oscillospiraceae bacterium
GACGGCACGGCAAGTATTACCGGCTATAGCGGCTCGGCAACGAAAACTGCAATTCCATCTGAAATTGATGGCTATGCGGTTACGGAAATCGGTGATAGAGCATTTTATTATTGCACCTCATTGACATCAATTATAATACCCGACAGTGTTACGAAAATTGGTGACTATACATTTTCAAATTGCACTTCGCTGACATCTATTACTATACCCAACAGCGTTATCACAATTGGAAATTTCGCATTTTATATTTGCTCTTCACTTACCTCTGTACAATTAGGAAACAACGTTACTGAAATCGGTAGTAATGCATTTTCCGGATGTGATTTATTGACAGAAATTACCATACCGGACAGTGTTACGAAAATCGGCGACAGTGCATTTTCCGGATGTGATTTATTGGCAAATATTACTATACCGAAAAGCGTTACAAAAATCGGTAACGGCGTGTTTGCAGGATGCAAGTCGCTGACCGAAATAAATGCAAGTGAAGATAATTTAAATTATGCAAGTATTGACGGTGTTTTATTTAACAAAGATTTTACAGAACTCATTGCTTATCCCGGTGGCAAAACCGGTGCCTATGTAATACCGACAGGAGTTACGTCAATCGAATATCAGTCATTTAGCAGCTGTAAGTTACTGACATATATTACTATTCCGAACAGTGTTGTGAGAATTAATGACCATGCATTTTATAATTGCACTTCGCTGACATCTATTACTATGGCAGAAGGTATTACATTAATCGGCAGTCATGCGTTTTATAATTGCAATTCTCTAACATCTGTTACTATACCCGATAGCGTTACTGAAATCGGCAATAGAGCATTTTATAATTGCACTTCGCTAACATATGTTACTATACCCGATAGCGTTACATCAATCGGCAGTGAGGCGTTTTATAGTTGTGTTTCTCTGACATCTGTTACTATACAAGATAGTATTACAGAAATCGACAATAGAGCATTTTACTACTGTACTTCGCTGAAATCTATTACTATACCCGACAGCGTTACATTAATCGGTAGTGAGGCATTTTATAATTGCTCTTCACTGACTGATGTTACAATACCTGATAGCGTTACATCAATCGGTGATTCGGCGTTTTATAATTGTGAATCGCTGACGTCTATCGCCATACCGAATAGCGTTACATCTATTGGTCGGTCTGCGTTTTACATTTGCCCTAACCTTACTATTTATGGCAATAAGAATTCAGTTGTTGAAACTTATGCAAATAAAAACGACATTCCTTTTGCCGATATCAGCGAAATGCCCATACACCCCATAACTCTCGGCGATATTGATGGCGATGGCGTTATCGGAATTATCGACATTGTGCTTGTAGCAAAAATTCTTCACAATCAGGTTCCTTTAACCGAAGAAATATTTACCACTGCCGACCTAAACGCTGACAACACCTTAAATGCAATCGACTTGTCGATAATGAAATATTTGCTGTTGAAGAAATAAAATTCACATATTCCCGAAGTCAATGCGATATTCAATGCGACAACAGAACCCTCGAAATTTATAAAACAGAACCTGCTTTTTGTGTGCAAAAATCAAATACCGGAGAATTAAAAAATGATAAAAATAACAAGCAACCCTTATCAGAAAAAAACAGTATTCCAAAGTTATGATGCGAACTGCGGAGAGTGGCGAGATATTAACTCTGTCAACAACGCTAACAGCGGTTTGCTGAATGAGGCTTTGTGTTCGGGATTTTTTCCTTTTAAGGTGAAGCAGATATAGAATTTAATGCAACAATACTTTCTTAATCACAAAAATAAATCAATATAGCAAATAAAAAGGTACACTCAAAAGCACTCCAAAAATTCGGAGTGCTTTTTTAATGCAAAATTAATTACTATATTTCATAAGTATCTATTTAATGCATTTTTCAACAAGAAAATCGTCAATATTTTCTAATGATATAACTTTGTCAAAAGAAACAAAGGAGTCTTCTTCGTGGTCAGCAACAATTATTGTTTTGTTATTTTTAGATATATCTCTAAAAAAAGACAAGAGAACACTAATTTCCGTTGAGTTTAAACCTCTGAAAGGCTCGTCAATTCCAATAATTTCAGCTGAGGAGTTTGCGGATTTTAATACTTTAATTCTAATATTTTCACCACCTGACAAGGTTACTGATGATTGTCCTATACATAAATGCCCTAACAAAAGTGATTGTGCTTGCAATAATATATTTATTAATTTTACGTTATATTCTTGGCAATATAATATAAATTCATCAATAGTCATTCCCCAAATGTCAAATATACTTTTAGCCCCAATTTTATACTTTTGTAAAACTATGCCGAAACCAGTACCTCGACATTCATTGCAACAAATCTTTACAGAATTACTATATTCAGCACCAATTTCAATATACCCTGCACCCGAACAATGTCTACATACATTTTTGCTGCCGGTAAGATTCGAAAAAAACTTTTTATCTTTACCAAATTTATCAGAAAACATTTCAAAAATTTTATTATTTATATTTAGAAGAGTCGCAACGCAAGAATTTTTATTGCCTAAAAGATTTTTTTGGCTTACATACTGATAATTTTCAAAAAACTGTTTTAAATATTCTCTCAACAAGGTGGATTTTCCTATTCCTGATTTGCCAATTATAATATTAAGAGAATTCATAACAATTTTTATATTTACACCTTTATAAGAATATACATCATTATTTATTACAATATATTTCTCTTCAGAAACGTTGGTAATTGGTTTTAAAAAGATTATATCTTGTGATTTAAGGTAATCTGCTGTATTTATAATATTACCGCTGTTTTTTCCTCCCCCGTTACCAAGTGCGAACACTTTTTTTGCAACTGAAAGAAAATTTTTATGGTGGTCAACTATCAAAATCGTTTGGTTTTGTGAAAGTGATACTATATTATTATATATTCTTTTCTTTTCTATACCTGATAAACC
>JAISIJ010000466.1 GCA_031262245.1 Oscillospiraceae bacterium
ATCAACAGACGAAATTACTGCTGATTTACAAGAGCGAATAGCGGCGGCTAATTTAGGTTTTGATGTTACTATATCCTCAAGCAGTATGGATTTATCTTCAATGACAGGTGCCGCAGTAAGTATCAGATTAAGCGGTAATGATTTGGACGGCTTAAGAAAAGCAACTGCTGATATTGCAAATATAGTAAAAGGCATTGAGGGTACAACCGATGTTGTTTCCGATGCAGACGCTGAAAGTCTGCAAAAGGAAATAAAAATCAGCGTTGATAAAGAAAAAGCTATTCTAAACAGTTTAACAGTTGCACAGGTATTCCAATCTGTTTACGGTGATATATCTGCTCCGGCTTCAGCCACTACACTCTCACTTTCAGACGGTTCTGCACTTGATGTATATGTTAAAGACGAAAATACAACTTATAATTCCGAAAATATCGGCAATATTGAAGTTACGGGTACAGAGAAACAGAAAGTTTCCGATATTGCAACTATAACAGAAGAAGAAACTTTCAAACAAATCGCCAGAGTAGACCAATTAAGAGTTACTTTCGTAAGTGCAACATTGCTTGACGGATATGAAACACTTAAGGTTAACAAAGAAATAGAAAAAGCACTTGAAAAGTATGATTTACCCAATGGTGTAAGCTATGAACTTGCGGGTGAAAATGAAAGTATCAATGAGTCTTTCAATGATTTATTCCTTATGCTGATACTTGCGGTGATATTTATCTATCTTGTAATGGTTGCTCAATTCCAGTCATTAAAATCTCCGTTTATCGTTATGTTCACATTGCCTTTGGCGGCAACAGGAGGTTTGCTTGCGTTATTCTTAACAGGCAATACTATCAGCGTTATCTCACTTGTGGGCTTTGTGTTGCTTGCGGGGGTAATTGTAAACAACGGTATAGTCTTTGTGGATTATGCCAACCAAATGCGAGCAGAGGGTATGTCTCTTACAGATGCTCTTGTTAAAACAGGTAAAGACCGTTTACGTCCTATTCTTATGACTGCTTTAACAACAATAATCGCTATGTTTGCAACTGTTTTCGATACAGGTCAAGGTTCTGAAATGATTAAACCTATGGCACTTGTAAACGTCGGCGGTATATTATACGGTACACTTCTTACACTCTTTGTTGTTCCGTCACTCTATGCGACATTTAATAAAGATAAAGGTAAGAAAATCAATAAGAAAACCAATAAGAAGTAGATAGAAATATAATGAACAACTCCCCTTGAGAAAGGGGAGTTTTTTAATGTAATTTTTATTCGGATATTTTTTGAAGAAAATGGTCAATCTCTTTGTAAGTGCAATCTTTTAATCCATTTCGTGATATAAAATCGTCAATTTCTTTTTTGAACAGTATGAAATCAGTACCAAAATTACTGTTTGATACACCTTCTTTTTTAAGAGCTTTGTAAATTGTACTGTCATATATGGGGTATATTGTAGGCTGATGAAAACTGCAAAATTTTGTTGCAAATGAAAATTGTCTGGTGCCTTTCTCTTGTATTTTTTTATCTGAAATATCATTCACAACAGACAAATCGCCGTCAGCTAATCTCTTATCAAGATTTGCAATGTTTTCTATGCGTTCTGCTACAATTTCAATACCGTCAGGGCGTGGCACACCATAGAAGCTTTTTAACAACTTACATTTTGCTCGTAAATCTTTTCCTTGGTTTGTTAAATTTCGGAACGCAAAGAAAATTACTTCATCGGTATGACCATATTTATCATACCAATCAGAAGATATTTTTTTAACTTGAGCGGATGTGTATGGTTTAGAAAGATTCATATTATTTTTCTCCTTTATTCTGCTACATCTTTAAATCAAGGTAAAGTTACTTTACGTTTATAATATATTGTTTTATTTTGTTTGTCAAGAGTTTTTATAATTTTTTGAAATATGGCAAATTGAACAAAATATATTGTTTTTTATATACAGTTATGCCAAGCCTGAAAAGTGCCAACTACAAAAAGTGGTAGGGAACTTCGAGAGGTGTGAACCACAGGAACTAATAGAAAACTAAAGTTACAGTTTGGTTAATTGCTTGACAGTAATGTGGCAAAAAGGGGAGTTTTTGCGTTATATAAAAAGGAGTTTTAGATTTATTATGACAGATACAAAAGAATTGGTGAAAAAGGGCTTGATACGTCTTGCACAGGGGAAGATTAATGATGTTGTGAAATTAGCTTTTTGTGACGACTTACCGCCTCTTGACGAGTTGAAGAAAATGGATTTATATAATGTGTCGGAGATTAAGAAAGTGAAAAACGGTGGGGTTGAAATAAAATTATTTGACAGACAAAAAGCACTTGAGAAATTGTATGAGATTTATAATACAGAAAGTGCTGAGAATGTTGCAGGCGGTTTGTTGAAAGCATTGACAGAAGGCGATGATGAGTGAATATACAAAAATTTTCAAAAAAACAATTGCTGACTGTTAAATGGTGGTGCAGTAAAAAAGACTCACAATATAACGGAATAATATGTGACGGGGCAGTAAGAAGCGGTAAAACGTTGTCAATGTC
>JAISIJ010000127.1 GCA_031262245.1 Oscillospiraceae bacterium
AACATATACGAATCAAAAACATCCACAACATCTACATATTGTGCCAAAGCAGTTTTAGCATAGGCTTTTGCCTGTTCAGTATTCATATTACTTAGGTCACTCAACATTCCTATTACTTCTTTTTTTGTCATAATTTATTCACTAAAAATTTAAAATAATTTCCTCTTTCTTCAAAATTTTTAAACATATCAAATGCCGCACAAGCCGGAGAAAGTGTAACAATATCTCCTTTTTTTGCAAAATCATTTGCTTTTTCTACAGCCTCATCTAAATTTTCTACTCTCTGTATAATTATTTCACTATAATTTGCAGCATTTTTTACTGAATTTTCTATTTTTTCAGCAGTTTTCCCAAATAATATTAGATATTTTACTTTTTCATTAATCTTTTCTGCCATAGGTTCAAATGGTATTTTTTTGTCATATCCACCGGCAATTAGAATAAGTTTTGATTCAAAAGAATTAAGTCCGGCGAGAACTCTCGTTGGGGAAGTAGCAATGCTATCGTTATACCATTTTACTCCATTTATTTCTCTCACATATTCAATTCTGTGCTCAACACCGGCAAAATTTTCTGCAACTTGAATTATACTCTCTGTAGAAACCAATCCATACACAGCTGAAATTGCTGCTAAATAATTCTCAATATTATGAAATCCGGGCAATTTTATCTGAGATTTATTCATAATTTTTTCTTTTTTACCAAAAGTGCTATAACAAATATCCCCATTTTCATCTAAAAATGCACCATTATAAGGAGTTATTTTTGTAGAAAAATGCACGGGTGTTCCACGTAAATCCTTTGAAAAGCCATTTACAACGGAATTTTCTGCATTTAATACCGTCTTTGAAAACTCATTTTGGTGAGCAAAAATATTTTTCTTTGCCTCAATATATTCCTCCATAGTACCATGAACATCCAAATGATTGGGAGTAATATTGGTAATAACAGCTATATCAGGTGAATATTTCATTGAAAGCAGTTGAAAGCTGGATAATTCTACAACTGCAAAATCATTTTCGGAAATATCGTCCAGTTGAGAAAAAAGCTCCTTACCGCAATTTCCTCCCATAAATACCTGTTTGCCATCAGATTTTAACATTTCTGCAATTAAATTAGTAGTTGTTGTTTTGCCGTCAGAACCTGTAATTGCAATTATCTTACAAGGACAAAACTGAAAAAAAATCTCAGTTTCAGACGTAACAATAACGCCGTTCCTTCGTGCTTCGGTAATCTTTGGATTATTGAAATATACTCCCGGGGAACGAACCACTATGTCAAAATTGCACAAATTATCAAGGTAATTCTCTCCGGTAATTTGTTTAATATTACTGAATTCTTCGGGAATTTCATTTTTAAGTGAAAATATCGTAACATCATTCCCCTGCTTAACGCATTGACGTATTAGGGCATTGTTTGAAATTCCCGTTCCAATAAATCCTATTTTTTTGTCTTTAAAAATTGTCATTCATATCACCAATAGAGTATATGATTTATACAGCCTGTATAATTACTATTTTACCCCTGTCCTCTTTCTTTCGCCAAACCCAAAGCTTTACGACGTTTTTTGTTTTCAAACATATTATCGTCCGCAATCTTTATAAGCTTGTCAATGGGAGTGTCTATATTTGGATATTCAAGACAATATCCGATAGAACCGCCGATTTTATAAGGCAAACCGGAGGTTTCATTGAACTCGGCAAGACGGCGTTCAATCTCTCTTATAATAAATTCCGCTCTGTTTTGGTCATAATCGGCAGCAAAAATTACATACTCATCGCCGCCCAATCGTGCACACACCTCGCCATTATGGCAAAGTCTGTCAATTTCAGAAGCCATTTTCGCAATGGCAATATCTCCGTGATTATGCCCATAGGTGTCATTAATATACTTCAAACCATCCAAATCCATAAACATTACCATTGTTAACCAGTGATTTTGAATACATAATTGATATAGGCGTTTGGTGAATTTTTCAAAACCGTGGCGGTTATATATACCGCAAAGTTGGTCGGTAATGTAAAGCTTATCCAATTCGTCAATAACGTTAGTCAAAGCCGTTAACTTACGCACATTTTCAAAAGCAATGCCGAAATTCATAAGCCAAGTGTAGTAAAGTTGGCTCTCAAGAGGATACTCGGAGTTGCAAATAACGCAATAGCCGATAGAACGGTCTTGGTAATGTATGGGTGAAAAGTAATACATTGCCGCATCATCGTTCTTTATTGAAACAGGAATCATTTCCGAAACACGGAAATTAGGCAAATTTATGAATTCGCCATTCATATATGCTATTACAACCTGCATTTGGTCGGTATATCCATTTACAAGATATTCATCTTTCAGGTGAATTTTGGCGGTTGGCGACTTCTCCGCCACAACGTCATCAACATTCAAACAGATAAAACATTTCTCACACTCAATCTGAAGAACGTATTTTTTCAGCACTTCAATTGTAAAATCATAGGTTTCCGACTCGGTTATATCGCAAATCATATGGTTAATTAAGTCAATCCCTGTTCTGAACATCTTGGTGTTTTTGAAATTTTTACGTTTAAAAGTGTCAGCATTTTCATCATATTCGCTTTCACAACCGCAACTTTCGGTAAATATCGGAAGAGTTGACAACATTTCTGTGCGTGGTTGTTGCACTCCCATATAATGATTTTCTAATTTTTTGCAAGCGTGATATCCACTTAAAAACAAAGGACATTCAACAGAAGTCAACTTCGGAGAATTAATTCTTGCGGCATATATATTGTCAAAACCTGTAACTTTAACATCTTCCGGAACGGAATAACCCTGTCTTTCAAGTTCAAAAGCAGCCGTCAAAGCCATTTCATCGTTAGCACAAATTACCGCTTCAGGCATAGGCAAGCCGGAAGATATAAAGGCTTTAACCGCAAGAGGACCGTCCTCACTCAAAAATCGCCCTTGGAAAATCCTTCGTTCGTCAAGACGAATTTTATGTTTATCCATAACTTTCCTAAACGCTTTCAGCCTCGCTAAAGCGTCGGGGTTATCATAAGGCCCACTTATATAATTTATCAGCTTACACTTGTGGTGCAAAACAATATGTTCGACAATATTTTCCATTGCCTTTTCATTATCAATATCTATGCTGTAAAAGTCTTCAATATTGTAATTTATAGACACCGCAGGCACACCTAAAGCCCTAATCCTACCAAAAACACTATCTTGAGTAGCATCATTTATAATGGTGTTTGTTACCAAAATTACTCCGTCAAATTTTTCAAAATTTATCAGATTATAGATGTTATATTCGCCCATATCCTGACGTCTGTTGGAATAATATCCGGTAAAAGCTGAGAAAACAAAGACGTTTATATCGCTCTCATTCGCATATTTCTTAACGCCTTTGATAATGTTATTTTGGTATTCATTGTTAATATCCGAAACAACAACACAAATGTTTTTTACATTCTTAGGCATATCATTACCTCATTTTACAATATGTATAATTTTTTTCGATAATATTAATCATTTTAACATAATTTATTAAAAAAGTTAATATAAAAATAATATTTTGTTTACATTACTAAATTTTTTAATGTACTTTCGTAAAAAGTGACAAACAAATTATACAATTTGTTATAATACACTTTCAGTATACAAAAAATTTTAAATTTTCACTATCTCACACTCTGCACAGTATCCGTTTACATTTTGTGAGAGTAAAAAAACAGTATTATTCTCCAACAAAATTGCACCTGAATGGTGAACCTTATTCCCTTTTGGCGAAAACATATCGGGAATATTTCTGTTCACAAGATACCAATTCCCATTCTGTTTAGTTATAACCGCCATAACATCTTCCACAGATTTCTCGTTTTTGTAGCAATTGGTATAAACGTGTCTTTTATAAAGAGGCATATTATTGTATAAATTCAAGATATTGGTTTCATAATACTGCCCGTTTTTCCCACGAATAGGCGACATTAAATGCAGTCTTATAATCTCTCTCGAACTGCTTCTCACTCCGCAAAAAGGACACACAGGGTGATAAGGGTCGGTTAAAATATACCATTTCGCTAAACAATCATCACTCTCACATTTATGCAAATGTTCCAGAGTATGCAAAAGCCCACGCTCCCACTCCATTGCAGTAGGTCTTGCCGCCGGATTATGCAGCCCCTCAACAAATGCCCTCAAAAAAAGTTCTTCGAGATATGGTCCCGCCTGTTTGATTGTAACTTCCAAATCCTCGGGACGATTGGAAAAATCTTCAGGATTTTCTATGAATAACGCATCTTTGCCCATTGCCAAAAAATCATCGGTTTCAGCAGATTCAGCGGAAAAAATCTTAGGTCCGATAAGAGGATGACGGAAAAAAATATATTCATAAATCAAAACTGCCAAAGCGTGTAAATCCGTAGTAACAGACGGAAGTTTTCGGTCGGGGTCTTTGATGTCCAAGTCAGAAGTTTCCAAAACCTCGGGTGCAATATAGTTGCGAGTTCCGGCAACAGCGGGGTGAAAAATCCCCGGAACAACAAGACTGTCAATATCAATCACAACAGCCGTGCCGGTTTTCGGGTCAATCAGAACATTATTACTTGAAAGGTCGGAATGTGCAAGTCCGGCTTGATGTAATCTTCTTACAGCAGTTGAGAGGTCAAGAGAAATCTCAAGCATTGTCTTAAAATTGCCCAACTCTTCTATATTAAGGTAGCGGCGGTTTTTTGAGGTAAACCATTTACTCTTTTTGTCAGCACCACGCAAAGGCAAATGCTTTGATGCTTCAACTCCGAAATGGAAATTTGGAGGATATGCAGGAGATACTATCCCAAATTCAGGTTCTTTAACAACCGCATAAGGCCAACAGAATTTTTGGGAGAAATATTTTGCGGTATTCTCGTCATTTCCTACAGCTCCGCCCATTTCTTCAGTAATGGTGGGATTATATTTACCGACTATCGCTTTAAGACGCGACTGTAATTCGTCAGTCACGTCTTTCTTATTGTTAAAAAATTGTATTACATAAGACTTATCAGGGGTAAAGAAAGTATACTTCATACTTCCTCTGGGAGGATTAGAAGTTTCTTCATATTCCAAAACACGCTCGTCAGTTAAAATAGCTTTTTTTATCATTATTATACCATTACTTCTGAAACATTATTGAATATGTGTCAAAATATATGACTTAATGACTTCAAGCCCTTCGTCATTGATATTTCCGTTATCAGCGACATATTCGGGGTCTAATTTTCCGTCAATACCCTTTAAAACGGTATTTGTGTCAAGAAAAGCATAGCCCTTTTCATTGGCAAATGCAAGGATACTCGAATTATATTCGTCAATGATTTTATTGTTAAAAGTATCTGTTTCCAATGCTCCGTCAATGGGGAAAACCGCACAGATATAGCCGTCGGAGTTTAAATCTATTTTTGTAAAATCAGTTTTAATATCGGGAAAATAGTAGTAGTATTTAGGTTTATTTGAAACGCCGTAATTTGCTGTCAATCTTTCTGCAATGCTGTTACCTTGATTTTCAACACTTATATCCCCTACTTTGACAAACGAACAACCCTCAAAGTATGAATCGTTTTCTTTTTCAGATAAAGGGACAGGATTAATAACATCGGGAGTTGACTTTACCTCGTCAAATAAGTCGTCAACAGCCTCGCCCTCCCACTTTGCTATATATTTATCTTGATTATCGTTAGCGTCAAGCATATATGCCGCAAAGCAAGAGAGTAAGGTAAGAATTAAAACTATAAATACAAAAAAAGGACGAAATCTTATAAACAGTTTTTTATTATTCATTTTAATTAAAGTGTTTGGTCAATCTCAAATTTCCAAGGAACATATCTTGCAAAAGAGGAATCATTGCGTTGAACATTATATGTCTTATAAATGTCTTCCATCATATCTAAAAATTCCTGTTGATATGCGTTAACTCTGATATCGTCAACTGCAGTTTCGCTCCAAAGGTCATCTTCGGTCATTCTCTCGTTAATATCATATCTGACAATAAGATATGTTGCATCACTTGCATCAACGGTAAAAGGTGCATTATAATCCGTTTGTGCAAAGATAGCATCGTGAACAGCTTTGTTCGGTGAATAATTCGGCTCGGTTGTTGTAGTTGTAACACCGCCTTGTATCTCAATATCTACAGTTTCGGGGGTTGCGGTTGTAACTCTTGTAAATATTATCTCATTAGCATATTTTGCTGTTGTCGTTGTTGTAGAAGTAGTTGTTGTAGTCGTGGTTGCACCTGCAACTGTTGAAGTTGAAGTAACGGTTTGTCCCTCAAGAGTGGTTGTGGTTTCACCTTGCAAAGTTGTTGCAACACTTGTTTCAACAGGAGTTGTCGCCGTTGTGGTTGAACTTGTTGCGGATGTACCGATAAGCTCTCCGGTAGCAGGGTCTGTTGCCGTTGCGGCATCAGCCTCTGACTGTGCAACGGAACTTTGTGAATAACTGATTGATTGTGATTCGGAAACACTTTGATATTCACTTCTTACAGCGTCAATATCCGTGCCGTCTTTCACCTCTTGCAAATACTCCGCTGCCATATCTTTAACTTCTTTTTGTGCATCACCGATAAGAGTATCTCCTCCGGCAGAAAGATAATAGAAAGGTATATATTTAACACGGGCATTATTATCCGTATAGAATTTTTTTAAATCATCTTCGGTAATATTTTTTGAACCGCCCTCCCCGTAATAAGCGTCGAAAATCTCTTGATTATAATACATTATCTTAACAATCTCTGCAACAGAACTCTTGCTTATACCGTTTTTTTCAAGGTTTGTATCAAATTCCGCCCAAAAAGCATCAACATAATCTTCCATAGACTCTTCGGTTTCTTTGTCAAGTGAAAGACCCAATCTCTCCCACTCTCTCATAGAAGCAATATAATTCAATGTTGCGTCAACAGATTCGTCAGTAACATAATCCTCTAAGGTTTTGCCGTCGAAAACTGCCGCCTGAACATCCGCTTTGTCTTTAGGGTCAAAACCGGGGTCGGAACCCTGAATAGTATTAACGGCATCGGTATATACGTTTAAGGCAAAATAGAGATAAATCCCCGCCGGTATTTTTTGTCCGTCAACAGTCATCATATATCTTGTATCCGCACAAGCTGTTGCACCTATTGCCAATGCCAATGATAACACACAGGCAAATATTTTTTTTAAAACTCGCATTTCTATGTTCCTCTCAATGTTTTTCAAATAGCAATTATATCACAAGAAAAAAGACTTGTCTATAGAAAATAAACAAAATTTTTCATAATACATAAAAAAAATAATATAATAATACTATGAACTTTATACCTTGTATCACTTGTCTGAAAATTTTACAGACTTTATCTTTTATAATTCTATCACTTTTAATAATCTTTGTAAATGTTTTTTTTCAGGGATTTGGAGTTTTGTTGTCCACAATTACATTGTTCACAATACTTGTTATCGGTGTTTTTATATATCTGCCGCTGTATTTTAAAATGAGTGAGTATATTATCGAGAAAGAAAAAATCGAAAAAAAAAGCGGTGTTATAAAACAAAAAACAGAACTTCTGCATAGTGCAAAAATACAACATACAACTATTATCAATGCTCCTTTCTCTTTTAATTGCATTATATTTATTTCCAGCGGCAGTAAAATAGTCTTACCCTTTCTCTCAAAAAAAGATTTAGAAATTATTCTTAATTTCTATTGACTTTTTTACTCTTCAGGTATAGTATTAACGATATGACAAAAGAAACTATCAGAAATTATTTAAGCAGAAACAATTTTTATACAACCTACGGAAAAATTGCAAAAATCGTCGGAACAACTGTTGAGGCGACAGGTTTGACTTGCAATATCGGTGATGTTTGCCGTGTTTATTCCACAACAGGCAACAAAGAACTATTATCCGAAGTTGTAGGATTTAAAGACAATCGTGTTATATTAATGCCCTATGAAGATATTGAGGGTATAGGTTACGGCAGTACAGTAAAAAATACCAACGCAAAACTTATGGTTAAAGTCAGCAACGGACTTATCGGCAGAACAGTAAATGCTCTTTGCGAACCCATAGACGACTTAGGTCCCGTTGTTGTAAGAAAAGAAATTGAAGATGTTCAAACCGATAACGATAATCCCGAAGTGCTTTCGGGTTTCGGTGAACCTCAAACTGTCTCATCCGCTGAATTTAACGATTTAAATACGTTCTGCCCCGATTCTGACGGCAAATGGTATTCTATTCAAGGTGTTTCAAGCAACCCTATGAAACGCCCTCCTATCAAAGAACCTATTCAAATCGGCGTTAAAGCTATTGACGGTATGTTGACTATCGGCAAAGGTCAGCGTATGGGGATTTTTGCAGGGAGCGGTGTGGGAAAATCTACCCTTATGGGTATGATAGCAAGAAATGTTGTTGCAGATGTAAATGTTATTGCACTTGTAGGAGAACGCGGAAGAGAATTACTGGAATTTATCAACCGTGACTTAGGTGAAGATGGGCTTAAACGCTCTGTTGTTGTTGTTGCAACCTCTGACCAACCGGCTATGATGCGTTCAAAATGTGCTTTAACCGCCACTACTATTGCCGAATATTTCCGTGACCAAGGCAAAGATGTTTTGCTTATGATGGATAATCTCACACGTTATTGTATGGCACAGCGTGAAATAGGTCTTTCTGCCGGTGAATTACCTGTCGCAAGAGGATATACCCCCTCTATCTATGCAACTCTCCCCAAACTTTTAGAACGTTCGGGAAATTTTGAAAAAGGTTCTATCACGGGTATTTACGCTGTTTTAGTTGAAGGTGACGACAGCAATGAGCCTATATCCGATACTGTAAGAGGCATCATTGACGGGCATATTATGCTTTCAAGAAAAATAGCAATGCGTAACCACTATCCATCTATTGATGTTTTAGGGAGTATCTCCCGCCTTATGTCTGAAATTGCCTCTCCCGAACACAAAAGAGTTGCGGGTGAGCTCCGCAAACTTATGGCAGCCTATCAAGACAGCCAAGATTTAATTTCAATCGGTGCATATAAACCCGGAAGTAACCCTGTTCTCGATACTGCTGTTCGCAAAATTGAAAGTATCAATGCGTTTCTTCAACAACCGACTACTACAGGTGTACCTTTTGAAGAAACTGTTAATCAAATGAACATTATTGCAGACGGTGATAAAAAATAAAATTTATCTCAACTTTTTTCAAAAAACACTTGACAACAACAAAAACTATGTTATAATATTTCTTGCTGAATATATTGCTGATATGGCTCAGTTGGTAGAGCAGTACATTCGTAATGTGCGGGTCGTCAGTTCGAATCTGACTATCAGCTGGTGGGTGTGGTTATAAATTAGTTGGTGGGTATACTATCCTATTAATTTACGTTACTTATGTATTTTGCGTATTATAAATCAGCATATAAAAAGCCGAAGTGATGGAATTGGCAGACTTGACGGACTCAATATCCGTTGCCGGCACCGGCGTGCGGGTTCGACCCCCGCCTTCGGCATAGGGTCCTACAAAAAAAGCTTGAGAATTTTTTTCTCAAGCTTTTTCACTTTCTAATTTTTTAATCTTAAACTCCAACTCTTCTATTCGCTCCTCAAGCAAGAAAATATATTTCTTTTGCCCTTGGATTTTAAGCGTTAAACGAGAGGATTCATCAGACAATTCTGTTGTAACAATAGCGTGGAGTTTGGAATAAAGCTCGTTATATACTTTATTGTAAACCTCTGCAAGGAGTTTATCATACATTTCATTATCAAATTCAAGGTTCTGCTCCCCTTGCTCCCCTTGCTCCCCCTGTTCTCCTTGCTCCGGTTCCCTCTGTCCCCCTTGCTCCCCCTGCTCGCTCTGTTGAAAACCCTCTTCCCGCATTTTTTCCTGTACTTTGGCTCGCAAAAATTGTTCACGAAAAGGATTTGCAACTTCTTCGTTTTGTATATGAATTAAAGCCTCGGGAGAAACTTGCCTTGATATGTAAACCCCATCCGCTCTGGCTTTGTATTTTGCTCCCAACTCCATAATACGCTGTTCAAGTGATTTATCTGCAGTTTCCAAAGAAAATTCCTCTTTCTCCTGATTACTGTTCTTTTTATCTTTTTTCTGTTGATGTTGAGGATGATTATATCCGCCGTCTTCATTTGTTCTTGAAAGAGTATTAACAGTATAATCCGTAAGGTTCATAATTCTCCCCCCTCTGTTAATATTATCGTCAAAAAATATGAAAACTAAATATTATGTTTAAATTTCAAATAATCTTCAAGTAAAATAACAGCAGAAACAGTATCAATAATATCTTTTCGTTTCTGTCCTCTTGTATTTGTATCATTAAGATAAGTATGTGCCAAAACAGTAGTTTTTCTCTCGTCAAAAAGATTTACTTTAATTCCCGACAATTTCTCTAACATTCTCGCAAAATCTTCACATCGCTTCGCACTCTCGCCCTTTGTGCCGTCCATATTAACAGGTAAACCCACAACAATCTCCCCGACCTCCAGTTCTCCTGCTTTCTTTGCAACTTTCTCACAGCATTTCTTAAAACTACTTTCATTCACAGTACCCACAGGTGACGCTAAAATCTCACCTGTATCACACACCGCTAAACCTGTATGTTTTGTACCTAAATCAACACTCAGTATCTTAATAATTATATCTCTTTTCTAATTTAACTTAACACTTCCAACTATCTCTTTTAAAGTGAGATTGTTTTGAGTTAAATATTCTTCAATCTCTTTTATAATCCGCAAGGGTGCATAAGGGTCGGTGATAATTGCAGTACCTATTTGAACAGCAACAGCACCTGCCATTAACATTTCAATTGCAGCTTTTCCCGAATTAATACCGCCCATACCTATAACAGGTAATTTAACGGCATTTGCAACTTGATACACCATTCTTACAGCAACAGGAAAAATAGCCTCTCCGCTGAAACCGCCCATATTATTATAAAGTATGGGTTTTCTTGTTTTTAAATCTATTCTCATACCCAAAAGGGTATTAATCAAAGAGATACAGTCCGCTCCCTCACTCTCGCAAGCCTTTGCAATCTCTGTTATATCCGTAACATTCGGGGATAACTTCATAATAACAGGCTTTTTTGTTTTTTCTCTGACGGCTTTTGTAACTTCTGCGGCAACTTTGGGATTAGTTCCGAAAGCAACACCGCCCTCTTTTACATTAGGGCAGGAAATATTCACCTCAAGCATATCAATATTTGAATTTTCTAATTTTTCCACAATAGCCGCATAATCAGCAACAGTTGAGCCTGCAACATTAGCGATAATAACAGTATCAAAAGTCTTTAAAAAAGGCAATTCTGTTTCAAGAAATTTATCTGCACCCGGATTTTGCAAACCCACGGAATTAAGCATACCGCAAGGTGTTTCTGCAATTCGAGGAGCAGAATTTCCCTCTCTGGGTAAAAGAGTTGTACCCTTTGTTGAAATTCCTCCCAAAAAAGATAAATCATACATTTCAGAGTATTCTCTACCGTAACCGAAAGTACCCGAAGCGGCTATAACAGGATTTTTGAATTCTATATTACATATATTGGTTTTAAGCATATCTTTATTCCTAAATCATCATTTTATTTCACTTAAAAATTGACTTATTTTCGTTATTGCTGTTGTCAGATGTTTAATACTGTAAGCATATGACACTCGAATATACCCCTCGCCGCTGTCACCAAAAGCTGTCCCGGGGATAACCGCAACACCTTTTTCTTTAAGTAAACGCTCACAAAACTCATCCGATGTCAGCCCTGTAGACTTAATTGACGGAAAAACATAGAACGCACCCTCGGGTTCAAAACAGTCAAGTCCTATACGGTTAAATTCGGAAACACAATAACGTCGCCGCAAATTATATTCCTCTTTCATTTTAAGAACTTCGTCCTCACAGTCTTTAAGAGCAACAATTGCGGCATATTGTGAAACAGTCGGTGAACACATAATAGCGTATTGATGTATTTTAAGAATTTGTGCAACAAATTCAGAGGGGGCACAAAGAAATCCCAAACGCCAACCTGTCATAGCAAAAGCCTTTGAAAAACCGTTTATCAAGATTGTTCGTTCTCTCATACCCTCACATTGAGCAATAGAATAATGTTTGTCTGAATATGTTAATTCCGAATAAATCTCATCAGTAATAACAGCGATATTATACTTACGCAAGACCGCAGCAATGGGTTCTAAGTCTTCTTTAGTCATAATAGCACCTGTAGGGTTGTTTGGATATGGTAAAATAAGCAATTTTGTTTTTTCGGTTATTGCTTTCTCAAGGTCATCTGCTTTAAGCTTGAACTTCTCCTCTGCCTTTGTTTCGATTATAACAGGCACACCGCCTGTTAACTTCACAATAGGAGAATAACAAACAAAAGAGGGTTCGGGAATAATAACCTCATCGCCGTTGTCAACAACAGCACGAATAGATATGTCTATAGCCTCCGAACCGCCAACGGTAACAATTATATCCGATTTAGGATTATATCTCAAATTAATTTTCCTTTGGATATAATCTGCA
>JAISIJ010000132.1 GCA_031262245.1 Oscillospiraceae bacterium
GTAATATTAGCTCCGATTGAAAATATTCATAAACCGATTACTTCAAATGAGAGAAAAATACATTAGACTTAAATCATTATGCCTACTATATGATTTGATTAATGTAAAGAATGCGGTGTAATTTCGTCGCATTCTTTACACATACATATTTTTTGAAAGGTAATATATTATGGAAGCAATTCAATGTAATAATGTTACTAAAAAATTTGGTGATAAAACAGTATTAAAAGGAATAAATTTTAAAATAGATGCTGGTTCTTCGGTAGGTTTACTTGGAAAAAACGGAGCCGGAAAGACTACTCTAAATAGAATTCTGACAGGGCTTTCTTTTGCTACGTCAGGTGAGACCTTTATCAAAGGCGACACTCCGAAATGCGGAAACAAAACTATAGGTTTCCTTTCTGAAAATATATCTGTTTTTCCAAATTTAACTGCCTGTGAGAACCTTAGTCAAGTGTTTTTAATTAATAATATAAAACCCGATATTAACAAAATACAGAGTATATTAGATACTGTTTCAATTGAAAACAGCAAAAAAAAAGCTGGAAAATTTTCTCTTGGTATGAAACGCAGACTACAAATTGCTATGTCAGTTTTATCTGTAGAGCGTGATATTATTATCTTAGACGAACCTACAAACGGATTAGATATTAATGGCGTTTTATGGTTAAAAAATTTACTTTGTGATTTTAAGGACAAAGGTAAAACGCTCATTATAACCAGTCACGCCATTAGAGAATTAGAAAATATTTTAAGCCATTATTCTATCATAAGTGATGGCAAAATTGTTGCTTTCGGTAAGATGAGTGATATTTGTGAAACTGATACTGTAATTTCTTTAAATCCTACTGATATAATTAAAGTAACAGAATTGCTGAATAACAATGAAATTTCTCACTCTTTTTCTAATAATACAGTAACTGTTAATGATAGCAATCTTGAATTGACACAAAAATGTATGGCATTGTTATTAAAAGCTAATATTGTTCCTTTAAATTTTTCAACTCAGAGTAAATCATTAGTTGATTTATTTGTTTCGTATACGGAGGAAAAAAATGCTTAATTTATTGAAAGCCGATTTAAAGCTACTAATAAAAAATAAGCTATTGATAGTCTCTGCATTCGTTTATTTGTTTTTCTTTATATTTATGTTTTTTCAGAAAGCATTTAATATAAATTCAGGATTCTTTCAGAAGGATATTCTTACACCCTATTATTTAATTGTTTTTAATTTAGCGTTGCTTTGTGTAACAAACAATTTCTTTATGAGTATTGTTGGCGGTATTGTCGGAGGAGAATCTTATGAAAATAATACTGTTTCAATTTATGCACTTCATCAAGGGCGACACAAATTTATTTTCGTAAAAATCCTGTGTTTTTTTTCTTTCTCTGCGATTACTTCTGTTTTTATTGCAATAATCGGATTTGTTGAAGGAGTTATAATTATCAGAGATTTCAGCGATATGAATATTGTTCTGATTTTAAAATTTTGTATTATCGGATTTTTGATTAATGCTCTTAATGGAATTTTTGCTTTTCTTTTAAGTTTCTTGTTTAAGAAAATATTTATAGGTGTTTTTTTTAGCATAGTCGGAGGTTTTTTACTTTCATTTTTTTCTCAATATGTTAAGATATTTTCTAATCTGTTAAGCAAGGATTATATATATGTTATTTTATCTGATACATTTACAATTTTATCTGATAAGTCAGATACTCAATTAGTAATTAAATTTTCATCTTCATCAAATAGTTTGTTATTATCATATTTAATATGTATACTGATTATATTTTCTTGTATTGGAATTGTATTTTTGATATCACGCAAAAGAGAATACTCCGTTTAGATTATTTAATTTTTGATATAAACAGTTAAATTTTTATTTACCAAAATAAATGAACACAAGCTATGTAATAAGAAATAAAAATTGAATGTCGTAAATATCAAAATCAAATTGCTATATTGAAAGGATGGACATTAATGGAAAATAAAAACAGATTAAACAAAAGTAAAATTATATCAACTTCAATTATTATTATAATATTAATAGGAGTAATTGCTTTAATTGTTATTTCTCATAGAAACAACGGAATTATCGGCGGATTTCAAACAAGCAATGTTCAGTTTGATGTAACATATAAAAATGGTAGTGATACAATTGCAACTGCATTTGATTTTAAATATGACAATATAAAAAAAGAAGTCAGTACTGTTAAAGTTGAATTGCAGCCGAGTTCAATTATTAAAATATTATCACTTGATGTAAACAGCAATTGTACAATAATTATTTATAAAGGAAACTCGGAAATTTGGAAACAAGTAATTGAACCAAATGAAACATATGCTGATTTTGTGAAAGAAGAAGGAGAGTACGAACTGTCTTTCACTATGGATACCGGCAAAGGCGAGGGTAGTGTAGTATTTTCTTGAATAACACATAATTACATAGTTGAAATTGATATACTAAACTTACGAGTTCGAGGGAGGTAATTTTTTTGAAAGGTTTATTATGTGAATATAACAAGCTCAAAACAAACACATTATTATATGTGCTATGTTTTATTGTTATTGTTTTTATAGCATTTTGTCAATATGATGCAGTACGTACAGGTATTAATGCACAAGGATATATCTTTTCAACCGGGCTTGCTACATTAAATATTTTAGGAACAGTTTATATTATTTTTATCGGTGCTTTTGCTTTTTTTAATGACTGGCATTGGAATACATATCAACACCAATTTATTAATATTTCAAATAGAAAAAAGATTTGCAGTTTAAAACTGTTAATTATTTTAATGTCATCTTTGTTTATTTTAATTTTAGTTGTCATTTTTACTTGCGGAATTCATTTTATGAATACAGGAAGTATAAATGGTATTTTACCGGATAAATTTGCACTGCAATTATTGTATACTTTACTTTCATTAGTATTTTGGGGCGAATTAGCATTTACATTAACAGCATTAACACGAAATATTGTTATCGGCGTGTTAATTCCTTTTGTTGTCAATAATTTTGAAATTTTATTATATCAATATATTGGTCAAAAATTTTCACGATTTTTACCGTCATATAATTTAAAATCATTATTATCATATTCTTTTGATAATTTAAAATCGGGTTCGATGATCGTATTCCCCGATATTGGATATGGATTTGGAATTTTTAATCATATATACCTGTTTGTTTTATTAACCTTTTTCATTTTAGTTAATATTTATATCTTTACAAAAATGGAAATTCCATCATAGAAAAGGTAAATAATGATGATAAGAAAACACAAAAAAATATTAATAATTTTCAGCGTTCTGTTAATATGTATAGCTTTGTTATGGTTTTTTCAAAATTTTAGATTTATTATTGTGAATGGGAATTCTATGTCCCCATCGTTAAATGATGGAGAAATTATCCTTACAAAGAAAAAAACAAATACAGTAAATATTGACAATATTATAATTTTCAAAATTAACAATGAATTATTCATTAAAAGAATTATTGCAGTATCAGGCGATAGAGTAGTTGTTGATGAGAGTTTAGGCATAGTATATGTAAATGGCATAGAAAAAATTCATTATTCTGCAATACCTGCAGGTGAGAAAAAAGAAATAATAATTCCTAATAATAAATTCTTTGTTGTCGGAGATAATTATAATGATTCAATTGACAGCAGAAATAATTCAATAGGTTTGGTTGATATAAATACAATAGAAGCAGTTCTTGTTAAATAATTAGAATGTTGATTATACCGCATATTAACCTAATCAAGAACATACGCTCATCGCAAAGGACGAGCGTATGTTTAATTGTTTACATTTTTTCGTTTTTCAAATCATTATAGTCATTTAACTTGAAAACAATAGAATTGTTTTCAAGTTGTCAGACGATAGCACAGAGCCTGTGTCCCCGACCCGACTGCTCGCAAAGCGAGCAATGCGACGTATACAGGAGATTAACTTTTTATAGTAAAGCCACAATTTAATTTTTTCGCAGAAAAATCGTTAGAGTTTGGGAGTTAATATATTATAACCACGCCAGCAGTCGATGTAAATTACGCTTTCAATATCTGCCTACCCAAAATAATAGACGATAAATTGGCACTTTTACAGTCCGAAACAATTTCAGTATAAACGGCTTCCATTGCGTTTGTAAAGCCCGAAAACGATGATTTTTGAGCCTGCACCACGACCTCTTTTTACTTTAATTTGACTTGGTCCAAAGTAACTTTCATCGACTTCAAATTCTTCTTTTCGGGCTGAATCGGTGTAATACTACATTGAAAAAGAAAAATTTTATTATGTATTTCGGTGTAAATTCTGTTTACCGTGTTGCGGTTTAAGTTTGTAATTACAGCGGTTTGTGTTGCCGTCAAATCTTCACAAAAACACTTCAAAAATTGGCGAATTTTATATACTTGTTTTTCATTGTCCTGACCCCCACTTTATAATATACCATACTATTCTAATCTTGTCAAGACCCTTAATTGCTATTGTGATTATTATAGTATTATATTTTTTGAAATGATTAATAATATTTTATATGACAATTTTAAAAAGAATTTTCAAATTCCCTCTTGACAAAATCAAATTTATAGTGTATAATTATAATAGTGTTTTAATCACAAGGTCGAAATGGAAATAAATTCCTTATGATTGAATAATATTAAAAACAAATTAACTGTAATAGACATATTGCTTGTTGTTGATATTTTATGTTTTTTGCATATTGTGTTTGCAGTTTATGTTGAAATTAATGTTAAATATTTACAAATTAAAAGCCCATCATTTTCACGATAGACTTTTGATTTTTAACAGGAAGACACCGCATATTTAATTTTTATTTGGGTCTTTGTTTGGTCTTTTATTC
>JAISIJ010000150.1 GCA_031262245.1 Oscillospiraceae bacterium
TTAAAAAACCTTTCCCTACCTCTCACAATAACAAATATCCGACACAGTTAGCTAAAAAAATTCCGCCGTACACGGCGGAATTTTTCATACTAAGTTAAACCACGTCAGCTAAATTGTCAACTGCCACAACCGATACGGAACTTCGATAATTGCGGTCCCCTGCAACTAACAGAAAACTAAAAAAGAGTGAGTTGGTCTGATTTCGGCATTTTTCCGAAAGCACCCATATATTCTAAGGTTTCTATAATGGTGGAGGAGGCGGAGGTGTTTGCGGCAAATTCTTCAATTGATGAGATGTCGTTGTTTTTTGCGGTGTTGTAGAGGTCTAAGGCGGCGTTGGTTCCTATGCCTTGTATTGCGTTAAAGGGTATGCGAATTTTTCCGTCCTCAATGAGATATTCGGAAGCGTGGGATTTTTTAATGTCAACACATAGAAATTCTATTCCTCTGCATAATGCTTCATTTATGAGCAGTAAGGTTTGAAAAGTGCCGCTTTCTTTTGGTGTTGCTGATTTATCACTTATTTTCTGTTGGAGATTTATAAGCATTTTCTTTGTTTCTTCTTTGCCTTTAACAGCAGAATATACCTCAAAATCGTCACCCCTTACGGTAAATAATACTGCATAGAACGGCAGAGGGTGATAGAGTTTAAACCAAGCAAGTTTAATTGCCGCCATAACATATGCTGCGGCGTGGGCTTTTGGGAACATATATTTAATCTTCAAACAACTGTCAATATACCATTGAGGGACATTATGTTCGAGTAACATTTTTTTAGTATCTTCGTCAAAAACAGTTTTACCTTTACCTTTTCGGGTTGCTTCCATTATTTTAAAAGCAAGTTTGGGTTCAATACCTCTGTATATAAGATAAGTCATAATACTGTCACGAGTACCTATTACATCACTGATAGTACAAATACCCTGTGCAATTAAATCTTTTGCATTGCCCAGCCAAACGTCAGTACCGTGACTTAACCCCGATACTTGCAAAAGGTCGCTGAATGTTTTTGGTTGAGCGTCCACAAGCATTTCCATAACAAACTTTGTTCCCATTTCAGGTATACCCAAAGAACCTGTTTTGCAGAAAATATCATAAGAATCCAAACCCAAAACAGAACAATCCGTAACCATTTTTATAACTTGAGGGTCACAGTTGGGTACATCGTCCATTGACATTCCTGTCATATCCTCTAAATGCTTAAAAAATGTCGGAACAACGTGACCTAATTCATCTAATTTAAGGATAGTATCGTGGAGGGAGTGGAAGTCGAAGTGGGTTGTGATAATATCACTGTCTTTGTTATCGGCAGGGTGTTGAATGGGGGTAAAATCATATACATCAAAATCATTGGGAACAACAACCATACCGCCGGGGTGTTGACCTGTTGTGGCTTTTATACCCTCAACACCGCTTTTTAAACGTTCGGTTTCGGCTTTGTTGGCATAAATTCCGCTGTCGTCAAGGTAATGTTTTGCAAAACCGAATGCGGTTTTGTCGGCGACAGTTGAGATTGTTCCCGCTTTGAAAACATTATCCCTGCCGAAAAGTGTTTCAGTATATTTATGTGAACGTGATTGATATTCATCAGAGAAGTTTAAGTCGATATCAGGTGCTTTGTCGCCGTCAAAACCTAAGAATGTTTCAAAGGGAATATCGTGACCGTCACAATAATATTCCTCGCCGCATTCACATTTTTTAGCGGGTAAATCAAAGCCCGAACCATAAGAACCGTCTGTAATAAATTCTGATTTTTTGCATTTTTTGCAAACGTAATGCGGCATAAGGGGGTTAACTTCCGAGATACCCGACATAAATGCTACCAAAGACGACCCTACAGAACCCCTCGAACCTACATAATAACCGTTATCATTAGAGTTTCTTACTAATTTCTGTGCTATCATATAGAGTACTGCAAAACCGTGCTTGATAATTGAAGAAAGCTCTCTGTCAAGGCGTTTTTCAACTATTTCCGGAATATTTTCGCCGAAAATATCTCTTGCTTTTTGATAGGAGAGTTCTTTTAATTCCTCTTCTGCACCCTCAAGAGTTGGGGTATAAGTGCCTTTGGGTATGGGCAGAATATACTCAATCATATCTGCTATCTTATTTGTATTTGTTACAACAACTTCATATGCTTTTTCTGCGGGGAGATAGTCGAAAAACGTCAGCATTTCCTCAGTTGTGTGGAAATATAAAGGCGGTTGTGCCTCGTTTTTATGACCTTGAGAGTTCATTAAAATCTGACGGAAAACAGCATCAGACTTGTCCATATAGTGAATATCGGAGGTTGCCACAACAGGTTTATTAAGCTGTTCCCCTAAAGCAACAATGTTTTTATTAATCTGTTCAATTGCCATAACAGAGGGGAGCAATTCTTTTTCAACTAAAAACTGGTTGTTAAGTGTGGGTTGAATTTCAAGATAATCATAAAATTTTGCAACTTCGATTATCTCTTCGTCAGACTTGCCGCTTCTGATAGCAGAAAACAATTCTCCTGCCTCACAGGCAGAACCGATTATAAGTCCCTCTCTGTGTTTGATAATCTCTTCTCTGGGCATAAGCGGTTTTCTGTGAAAATATTTCAGATGTGACATTGAAATGAGTTTATAGAGATTTTTCAGTCCCGTATGATTTCTTACAAGGATTATAATATGCTTATAGCGTTCTTCTTTATAATCTGCGGTGTTAACAAGATACCCCTCAACACCATATATTACTTTAAAATCGGGATTGTTTTTGCGAATAGCGGCACAGGTATTCATAGCGTCGGGGAAAGCCTGTGCAATACCGTGGTCTGTGACTGCAACTGCCTTGTGTCCCCATTCTGCCGCACGTTTAACTAATTTTGATACAGGTGTAACAGCATCCATTTGTGACATTGAGGTGTGCATATGCAATTCAACACGTTTTTCGGGTGCATTATCCATAAGCTTAACAGGTTGAATTATCTGAATTGCGGAGGGCAAAAAAATATCGTCTTTTGCGAAAGTATCAAACTTAATCTTTCCGTATACTTTCACCCACATTCCCTTTTTTATTTCAGAATAAGGGATTTTCTCCATTTTCTCTGTTTGCCCGAAATCACGGACTTGAACGCTGTTTGTTTTATCTGAAATATCAAAAACAAAACTCATATACATTCCGTCTTTGATAGATTTTGTTTCTGTGTTCAAGACTTCACCCACAATTGCAACATTTTGCTCTTGTGTTTTTAAGGCTTCATTAATTGAAACGGGAGGAGCATTAATACTCTTTCCCTTAATTTGTGTTATATCTTTACCGAATTGCTGTGATGGGATTTTTTCAACAGGTGGATTATTTTGTACAGGGGTCGGGGGAGGAGTGGGAATAGGTGCATTGGGCATATCGGGGATAGGGGCATTTTGCATTGGCGGCGGAGCGGATTTTTTTGTAAATACAGGTCTTTCTGTATAAGGCGGAGCAAAAGGAGGTGCATAAGCAGGTTTATTGTACAGAGGTTTAGGGTTGAGGTTCTCTTTGAGAATAGTTTGAAAACGTATATTTGTTTTATATTTCTCGCTTGCGGTACGTTCTAACGGTTTAAACAAACCCATATCATCTAAAGCAACAGTTATCCACATTTCTGAATAACTGCGATTTGTTTTTATACTGAAAATTTCACCGTTTAATTCTTCGGGGACGTGTATTTCTTTTAATAATTCGCTTAACTTCATTTGACTTTCCTTTTTTGCCCTTTATGCCATTTCTGCAACAAAATTATCTATTTCTGTTAAAAATTCTTCTATTATACGATTTTCGGGGATTTTTCTTAAAAGCTCACCTTTTCTGAAAATAACAGCCTCTTTGTTACCTCCGGCAATGCCGAGGTCGGCATCTTTACTCTCGCCGATACCGTTTACCGCACAGCCCATTACAGCTAATTTTATGGGCGGCAGATTTTTACCTTCAATTGCTTTTTCAAGCTCATTTGCGATAGTTTCAACATCAATCTTTGTTCGTCCGCAAGTGGGACAGGAAATAATCTGAACACCGTTATATTTTCCTATTGCCTTAAGAATATCCTTTGCCGCCTGTATCTCTTTAACAGGATTTCCTGTAAGTGACACTCGGATTGTTTCACCGATACCGTCAACAAGCAAAGAACCTATACCCACAGCACTTTTAATTATCCCCATACGCTCTGTACCTGCCTCTGTTATACCGATATGGAGAGGATAATTACATCTTTCACGAAATTCTCTGTTAGCTTTAATTGTTTCCGTGACAGTTGAGGATTTAATACTTACAACTATATTGTGAAAATCATTTTCTTCTAAGAGTTTAATATGTTCCGCCGCAGACTCAACCAGTCCTTTGTTTGCACTGCCTTTGTTAACACCTATTCTTATGGGGATATTTTTTTGATTACAAGACTGTGCAACTGCTTTAACACGGTCTTTGTCACCGATATTACCCGGATTAATGCGGATTTTATCAATTCCCATTTCAACCGCCCCCAACGCAAGCTTATAGTCATAATGAATATCTGCAACTAACGGAATAGAAATTGCGGACTTAATTGCCGGGATTAGTGCTAATGCGGATTTGTCGGGGATTGCAACACGCAAAATCTCGCAACCTGCTTTTTCTAATTCAATTGCTTGCTTAACATTATTTTCAATATCTTCAGAGGGGATATTAAGCATTGATTGGATATATATCTTTTTTCCGTTAAAGGGGAGATTAGCTATTTCAACCATTTAATTTCCTGACTTTTCTGCAAATAATACAATATTCTCTGTCTTTTGAAAAGGGCTTTACTTCAACTGAAAATCCGCAATTTTCACTTGCTTTTACCAACTCTTTAACAGTATATTTCTCAAAATTATTTCGGGTAATAGGTAATTTATTTAAAAATTCTTTGCTTTTAATTGAATTGATAAACACACCGTTATCTTTCAGAACACGAAAAATTTCCTCAAGCCCTTTTGATAAATCCGACCAAAAATAAACAGTATTCATAGTATAGATTTTTTCAAAAAAGTTTTCCGAAAAGTTTAAATTATTAACGTCACCTTGCGAAAGTTTTGCTGTCGGATTTTTCTTTTGGGCGATTTTCACCATATCTTCTGAAATATCAATACCGTAAAAAGAAGATTTATATTTATCGGAGAGTTTTTTAATTATAAAACCATTGCCGAAACCTATATCTAAAACATTTTCGTCTTGTTTGAGTTCAAGCACTTTTTCAACGGCTTTATACTGATTTCTGTTAATAATATTCATTATTAACGTTGAAACATTACCCCAAAAACCTGTGGGTTTTCGGAATTGAGTGCCGATATAATCAAATATATTCATATAGAGTTAACCATTTAAATTATTGAAAAGATTTGAAACGTCATTAATGCTGACAACTAAAATAAACGCCATAAGCAACATAAAAGCTACACCGTGGATAGTTGCCTCGATATTTTGAGGGACTTTTTTGCGGCGAAAAGCTTCAATAAGCAAGAAAACAAAGCGACCGCCGTCAAGTGCGGGGATTGGCAAGAGGTTGAATATCCCTACATTTATTGTAATAAGCATAGTTAAAAAGAGGGTGCTGTAGACTGCCTCTCTCGTTTTGGCAGATTCGTCAACAGCTTGTGAAACAGTACTTACAATACCTACGGGACCGCTCATTTCTTTAAGCTCAACATCGCCCACAATTAAGGCTTTTAAGGAAGTGAAAATCAGCTGAATATACGTTGCCTCTGCACGGAACGTATAGCCTAAGACTTTAGCGGGGGTTTTCTCTTCCCTTTCAACGGTGAAGTCAAAAGGTCCGCTGCTGATTTTCTCAACGTTTGCTCCCTCGGGAGCGGGGTTTTCAGCGGTTATTTCAACATCGCCTTTTTCGGGGTCTTTGTAATAATTCGCCCAAGTGTCAAAGGTAACGTCTTTGAGTTTGATTTTTTCACCGTTACGTCTGACCGTAACATCAAAAGTATTTGTATTTGCAATTTGCATTTGATAGATAATATCGTCGGAGGTGAAAATAGTTGTGCCGTCGATTTTTAAAATTTCGTCACCGATTTGCAATTGCTGTGCGGATTCTGCATTTGTTTTAAAGGAATTGATTTTATTGGTAAGGAGGTATTCGTCAAATTCGGCAGTTATAACGAAAAGCAAAACAAGCCCCAGTAAGAGGTTCATAAAAGCACCGGCAACAATTACAATCATTCGTTTCCCAACAGGTTTATTGCCGAAAGCACGAGGGTTATTGCTGTCCTCGTTTTCACCCTCCATTGCACAAAAGCCGCCGAAAGGCACAAGTCGCCAAGAGTAGACTGTTTCACCCTCTGTGGATTTTTTGTCTTTTTTTGTTATATGGTGAGTGGTTATGGTAAAATGATTTTTTTCTCTTTTAACGGTGATTTTTTTTTGAGGTTTTTCGGGATAATACATTTTATTAACAGAAAAGCTTAAGACTTTCCACCCCATACCGATAGCGAATTCGTGGACAAGGATACCCGATTTTTTTGCGGCAACACAATGCCCCAACTCGTGGATAAATATTATTACACCGAAAACCAATAACGCAATTACTATGCTCATTATTTACTCCAAACTCATTTAACTGTTGTTTACATTATAAACGCTTTTTGTATTCCTTGCAACAAGAGCCAATGCACATAACGCAATACCTGCAATAAGCATTATATCTCGTATATCGAAAACATCTGCCAAAGGACCGTAGACAGCAATACCCAAAGGCATTGTTGCAGAGGATATAATATTATTTATACTGAACATTCTGCCTAAAATATTCTCGTCCTTAACATTTTCCTGTAACATTGTCATAGGCACGGCATTGCAAAGAGGCATTGACAAGCCGCAAACAGCGATTATTGCAATATACAACGGGAAATTTGTTGTTAAAGCTATACCTATTGTGGTGACACCGAAGATTATATACCCCAACATAAGGGATTTTGTTCGGTTTTTGAAACCGCCCCATTTTGCAAAGAGAAATCCTCCGAAACCGCCGCCGGCGAAATAAGCTATCTCATTTATTGTAAGATATAAGGGGTCTTCACCGAAAACTCTTGTAATCAGCAAGATATTCAGCACAGAGGGGATTGGTATTATTAAACAAAAGATAGCGGTTATAAACAGGAAACCTCTTACAAAGGGCGTATTCCAAGCAAATTTCAAACCCTCTTTTAAGTCTTGCAAAGGATTTTTGCTCAGAGCGTCACTTTGAGGTAAAGGTTTACCTCTCTTCTTTGCTCGTTTAAGTCTTTTTTTTGCAATTATTAAGGCTTTTGCTTTTTCGTGATATGGTACTTTAACAAAAGCGAAGATAGTTACACCGATTAATGCGGTTACAACGTCTATAAAAAGTACATATTGAAAACGGCTGTATTTCAGAATAATTCCGGCAATTGCGGGAGCAACACAGCCTAAAATGGAAAACATTGTTGTGAAAATGGAGTTAATTTCCATTAATTTGTCTTTTTCGGCAATTTGAGGAATTAACGCATTAACCGTAGGGATTTGTATTCCAGAACCTATTGACCGAATGATAGAACAGATATAGATTGCCGTTAAACTTTGCGATTGAAAAATCAAGAACAAAGCCAAGAGCAGAGTTGTAAGAGCAACGGTGCAGTCGGCGGTTTGTATGAGAATTTTGCGATTATGGCGGTCGGCTAAAACACCGCCGAAAGGTGTTACAATTGCTTGCGGCAAGGCATTGCATATGGTTATTAACGCAAGAGAAGAACCCTCACCCGTAAGAAAGGTGACGTACCATATTATAGCATATTGCACAAGCAACGAACCGAAAAGGGATATAAACTGAGCGGAGATAAATAATCTTACTTTCTTATTACTCAAAAGTTTTACTCTCTTTCTTTGCTCTCCCTATTTTAAATTTAACCGAATTTCTCTTCCAATTCATTGAATATATCAATATATCTTATTTCTTTTTTCAAAAACTGTTCCACTAAACTGTCGTTTAATGCGGCAATTTGAGGAATTTTCCTTGTTTCAACTGCTCTTAACATACATTTTAAAGGAGTGAATGTGTTAAAATCGGGCTTAAAAAATGTCAGCTTGCCTAAGTCGATAAGACTTAACGGTTTAACATCACTTTCCAAACGTCTGGGATAAGCCAAAGCATATTGTATCGGCAAACGCATATCGGGAGAAGACATTTGTGCAATAACCGAACCGTCTGCAAATTCAACGGCGGAATGTACTATACTCTCGGGGTGGATTACAATTTCAATTTGTGAGGGGTCTAAATCAAAGAGATACATTGCCTCAACAAATTCAAACCCTTTGTTCATAAGGGTTGAGCTGTCAACAGTTACCTTTTTACCCATTTTCCAAGTGGGGTGTTTTAAAACATCTTCAAGAGTAACATCTTCCAATTGTTTTTTTGTATATCCGAAAAAAGGACCTCCCGAGGCAGTTAAGAATATTTTTCTTACTGCTTTGCCGCATTGCAGGGCTTGAAAGATTGCAGAATGTTCACTGTCAACGGGTAAAATTCTGACTTTATTCTCTCTGACGGCTTTCATAACCTTTTCGCCGTTATAAACAAGAGCTTCTTTGTTTGCAAGAGCGATATTATTCCCTGATTTTGCCGCTTTTATTGTTAATTCGGAATGTTCTCCGGCTAAAGCATTTAAAACAATATCTGTTTTTATACAGGCTATTTCTTCGGGGTACATTATTTGTATATGCGGAAATTGTTCTTTTAGTACTTCTCTGTTGTTGGCAAAGATAGTTCGAGGTTTAAATTCTTCAACTTGCTTGCAGAATAATTCAATATTATTTCCCGCCGTCATTGCGATTACATCAAAAGAATGTTTTCTGCAAACCTCAAGGGCTTGTGTTCCGATTGACCCTGTTGAACCTAATATTGTTATTTTTTTCATAACGCACCGACTTATTCAGTATCTGTTTTTGTTTCTTCTTCTATATAGGGTGTAAATTCGCCTTTTTCATTTCTTATAAAAGCCGAACCCGCCGGAGATTCAAGCAAGGGCATAACCGCCGCATCATAGTTACACATTACATTTAATGTTACGGCAATAAGTCTTTCAAGGTTTTGAACATCACGATTTGTTTCGTCACCGGCAAAAAATCTCCAACCTGTATCGTTTACATTTGTTTCATTGGGGCTTTCACGATAGAAATATCCGACAGGACGTTCTTTGCTTGCAATTTCCGTTGAAACGATACAGAAGAGTTCCGGACTGAAAAATTCAACTTGAGACTTAAGATTTTTGAAATATCTGCGAACTTCCATAAATCTGTTTGTGTTCCAAACCATAACAGCTTTATCGGTAAATAAACGTTTTACAACGGAATACATAAAGTCAAAAGCTTCGTCCGCTTGTTTTTCATTTAAGGAATAACGGTAGTCATACATTGCCGCTCCGCAGATTACGCCTATTGCATAATGCTCCCAGTTGGGGTAAACCCCTGCGGCGTGGCTTGCAAAATCTTCGGCAAACTCAAGAGTAACCTGTTCGGAAAAATATCCGGCAGTATAAACTTCTCTTGCAATATCAATTGCCATAGAAATATCCCAAGCGACTAAACCGAATTTTCCGACAATTTCCTGAAATTGTTTTGCAAATTCCCTGCAACTCTCATAATGCACTCGTTTAGGAGTTTCAAGTTCTTCTGCTTTAATGGTCGGCTCACCCTTCCAGTCGTTAACAAACTGTTGATACATCCAACCCATACCTTGTCCCTTGATTTTTTCAAGAACAACAACAGCACTATCATAATTTGTAATATTATAGAGTTTTTGCAATTTTTCTTTAACCATTTCTTTGGGCGGATATGCGGCGGTTTCTCTGGAGATAATAGGCGTTGCATAAAAATCCGCATTTCTTATCAACGCTTGCGGGGCACCCAAAAGCATTTTAAATTCTTGGTTTTTAATAGTATTTTTCTCTTGCGAGTGTATCTGAACAGCTCGCATTTCACCCACAAGTTGTTTAATTCTCTCTAAATAATTCATTTTTTACCTCATTGTTTTTCAGTATTTTTTTGTTATTTTTAATAGTAATATCTTAAATTTTTTATTCCATTTATCATATAGCGAACAATTATATCACATAAATTTAAAAAATACAAGAAAATTCATTGACAAGTTGCAAAAAATTTAGTAGAATACACAAGATTATTTTAAAATACTTTAATAAAGTATACTTAAAAGCAAAAAACGACAAAAATCAGTACTATTTTCTTATTAAAAACCTGTAAAGGTTTTTATTTAGGAACAGTATAAACAGAAAAAGTAAAAAAAGGAAGCGTATAAAAAATGCCCTACATAATACTTTGTTCAACACTCATTCCCGTGGCTCTGGCTCTGCTCTGTTTTGTGATAAAACAGGATTTAATCCGCAACTGGATAATGCGGTTGGGTGCAGTCGGAGTTATGGGAATGTCAATACTTACCGCTTACGGATATTTCAGCGGCAAGTTTACCAAAACCCTCGATACTATAGGCGGCAAAGATATTTTTGAGGTAATTAATACCTCTATGCTTGTTATCGAAATACTTATTTTCCTACTGATACTTTATTTAAGTATTAAATATAAAAAAATTATAGCTCCTGTTTTCGGGGCTTTGCAATTAGGTTTAATGTCTTGGTTTGAACATACCCATAAGTTTGAAGTAATTGAATATATCGTATTAGACCATCTCGCTGTTATTATGTTGCTGATAGTAGGTGTTGTGGGCGGTTTAATTGCTTTATATACAGTAGGGTATATGAAATGGTATCATAAAGTCCATAGCGAAGTAAAAGAACGAACCGGATTTTTCTTTGCCGTTGTGCTTATGTTCTTAGGTGCAATGACAGGGCTTGTGTTATTCAATAATCTTATTTGGCTTTACTTTTGTTGGGAAGTTACCTCGCTTTCTTCTTTCTTACTTATCGGATATACAAAATCCAATGAGGCAACCAACAACGCTTATCGTGCATTAAATATCAACTTAGGCGGCGGTCTTGCTCTGGCTTTGGGGATAATATACTGCGGCATTAAATTGGAATCAATTGAATTGACCGATTTGATATATTCCGCTCCCACAACAACCGCTTTAATCCCCGCTATGCTTTTGAGTTTCGCCGCTCTTACAAAATCAGCACAATTTCCTTTCCAATCGTGGCTCTTGGGTGCAATGGTTGCTCCCACGCCCTCCTCTGCTTTGCTCCACTCTGCAACAATGGTAAAAGCCGGAGTATATCTCCTTTTAAGACTTTCACCGCTTTTGGGTACAACTTCCGTGGGCAGAACAGTTACTTTTATCGGCGGTATCACTTTCTTGGCAGCCTCGCTCCTTGCAATAACAGTCAGCGATGCGAAAAGAATATTAGCTTACTCTACCATTGCTAACTTAGGTCTGATTATAACCTGTACGGGTATTGCAACGGCAGAAGCTCTTTGGGCAGCAATTTTTCTTGTGATATTCCACGCTGTTTCAAAATCCCTTTTGTTCCTCTGTGTGGGTGAAATCGAACACCAACTCCATACTCGCAAAGTTGACAAAATGTCCGATTTATTCCGTATATCAAGAAGTCTTGCTGTGTTCCTGTTGATTGGTATTGCCGGAATGTTCTTGGCTCCTTTCGGTATGTTAATCTCTAAATGGGCGGCAATGAAAGCGTTTATTGACAGTAACAATCTCCATATATTAATGATACTCTGTTTCGGCTCGGCGGCAACGCTTTTCTATTGGGCAAAATGGATGGGAAAAATAGTTTCACTCTCCGCAACTAATATGCCTAAACAAAAATTTCCTCTTGACGAGCGTATCTCCCTTATCGTACACAGTATTCTGACACTTTCCGCTTGTTTCCTCTTCCCATTTGTTTCAAACAAGGTTGTTCTTCCGTATCTGAGAAATATGTTCGCAGACAGCTATATGCCTATTGCACAGGGAGATGTTTGGTTAATGATTGCAATGTTTTCAATGCTGATAATACTTCCTCTGTCATTTATTCCGATATCCAAAAAACAAAAAGGCAGAAAAGTTCTTACCTATATGGCAGGCGAAAATATCGGTGACGACCACTCGTTCCACGGGGCTTTGGGTGTGGACTTAGAGGCAAAATCAAGTAACTGGTATATGAGAGGTCTTTTCAAAGACGTTCCTTATTACGGTAATTTTATATGCACCGCCGCTATGATTGTCGCTGTTGTAATGCTTGCTTGGGAGGTTTTGAAATGAATGTGTATGTTAATGTTCCCGATGATAAATTACCGATTTTTACACAATTCATAAAAAAACATAATTTGTCTTATCAATATGAGAACAATAATAATTTTGATGCTGATGCTCTTTCAAAAGAATGGGAATTGAGATTTAATGGGGTTTCTCGTGAAGATTTCATTAAATCTCCCGGTATTGCAATAAAAGGCGGCGATTGGAAAGGCAAAATCAATGTTGACGAGGATTTTAATGAACCGCTTGAGGATTTTAAGGAGTATATGTAATGAACCTTTTATTGGATACTCACGCTGTGTTGTGGTTTGCAGGTGACGATTATAAAATTCCTATGCATACAAGAAAACTTATTGAATCTCCTTTGAATAAAAAATTTGTAAGCATTGTTTCGGCTTGGGAAATTGCAATTAAAACTGCTAAATTCCCCTCTGCTCCGCCTATTAAAGGCGGAGTAAAGGAGTTTTATAAAATATTAGAAAAATATCGTTTCTTTTTATTGCCTATTGAAAAAAAGCAATTGGAAACAGTAGAAACGCTCCCTTTTATTCATAGCGACCCTTTCGACCGACTGATAATATCTCAAGCAATTAATAATAATTTTACTGTGATAACAGCAGACAAAAACATTCAAAAATATAATGTAGAATACATATGGGATAATGAGGTTTTGAAATGAATGATATTTTAATAAAAATACTTAAAATTATCGGCATAATTGTAATCTCACCGTTGGTGGGGGGATTTTTAAGCGGGATTGACAGAAAACTCTCGGCAAGATTTCAGGGAAGAAAAGGTCCGTCAATCTTACAGCCTTTCTATGACGTAAAAAAATTACTGAAAAAAGAACAGATACAGGTAAACTCGGCTTATCGCTTTTTCGTTTATCTCTCACTTATTTTCATAATATTTACTGTTGTGCTGATAATAATGGGCGGAGATATTCTTCTTGCAATTTTCGTGTTAACAATCGGCAGTCTTATGTTTGTTTTGGGAGGATATGCCTCGGCATCGCCTTATTCAAATATCGGTGCGGAGCGTGAACTCTTGCAAATGATGGCATATGAACCCTGTGTACTTTTTGTGGCAATTGTTTTATATTACCACAGCGGCAGTTTCTTTATTAAAGATATTATTGCCGATAATAAGCCTGCTATCCTTTACTTCCCTGCTGTTCTCATTGCTTTTATTTATATACTTACATTTAAATTGAGAAAATCACCTTTTGATTTGAGTATGTCACATCACGGACATCAAGAAATTGTAAAAGGTGTTACAACTGAGTTTTCGGGAAAAGATTTAGCGGTAATTGAGATTACACACTGGTATGAAACTATTATGGCTTTGTCTTTTATCTATATTTTTGTTGCATATGCCGCACCAATCTCTCACCTTTATGCGGTTTTGGCTTGTTTAGCGGCGTTTATTTTGGAGATAATAATAGATAATGCCTGTGCAAGATTGAAATGGCAGAGTGCCTTAAGCTCCGCTTGGGGTGTGACTTTCTTTTTAGGTGCAGGGAATTTGATTGTAATATCTTTTTTGAACAGATAGTTTTTTATTTAGTCAGAATAAAAAAGTTGCAAAGGAAAGTAAAAATAACACTCCCTGTAGAGTGCAGAGATTAGTACAGGCGGCTCAAAGAAAAAAAGTTGCAGAGATTAGTACAGGCGGCTTAAAGAAAAAAAGTTGCAGAGATTAGTACAGGCGTTTCAAAGAAAAAGAGAAAGTAAAGAAAAATTCTCTTCAGTAAAGTTGCAGAGAGATTATAGAGTGTCAGCAGAAATAAAAAAGGTGTATACAGGACTTGAAAATAAATCGCCCCTAAAAATTATAGGGAGAAGTACAGGAGGCTCAAATTGAAAAGGTCGCCGTGGTTGTTGCATTATGATGCATCAAGTTGTAATGGATGTGATATAGAGGTGTTGGCTTGTTTGACACCGATTTATGATGTGGAACGTTTTGGGATAATTAATACGGGAAATCCAAAGCACGCAGATATATTGTTGATAAC
>JAISIJ010000196.1 GCA_031262245.1 Oscillospiraceae bacterium
CCTCTTAACCGATTTAACGTCAGCACAGGCATAATTTCAACATCTACAAAATTATTCAGCATATCAAAATGATACGCCAAATACAGCACAACAGAGTAAATTATCAGCAAAATACCCAAAAGCATTACCACAGCACGAACCGCATTATTTACTTGATTCTGTTTCTCTAAATCTATTGTTTTCTTCCATTTCTGCAACTCGGAATTAGCCGTATACCCCTTTGAAAATATAAAATCCGTTGCTGTTTTCAATCCGATATTACTCTCGCCAACACTACTGTTAAATACCCCGAAATCACTTATAGAAATTAACTTTCGTATATCCCCGAAAACCTCAATTTTATTCCCATTCCTATCCGTTAAACTGCCGTTTATATCAATCGCCGAACCCGAAAACTCAGCGTAAATATCCATTGCCATTCTCGCTCTATCATACAAATGCGATTGAAGTATATTACCCCTCAACCGAATTCCCGTATACGCAAGTGTTGCTAATTTTATCTGCTCCGTAATATCGCCGCCCACCGTAAGATTTGCCAACGAAGTAATATTATACTCGCAAACCTCCTCACCGTAAAAATCATAAGATTTTATTATTGGATACCAAGAACACTTCCAACCATCTTCATCTCTATCCTTGGGAATATGCCTTGCAAAATGGACTGTGTCTGAAAAATCTTTCACTAAAAATTCCGCTTCATACAAAAGTAAATCCTCCGCCGGAATATTCATAAATTCTTCCCAAAGTACCGCCATATCTGCATCGCTCGATGGGGGTAAGCTCCACCCCATACCTAATTTCTCGTTTAATAACTCAAACAAAGCGGAAGGAGGGCTCCATTGAATTAACCCCAACCCTATATCATCACCATCTGTTCCGCCATCATATTCCAAAACAGTATCACACTTACCGTTCCTATTTCCGGGGTAGGGGTCACCGCAAATGAATGGGTCAAAACCACTCTCCATTGTAAGCGAACCTATCACAGCCGCCGCCATCACCTCATTTATTCCGCCACTCCTCAACCCCGCCCAAGCTGCCGCCGCCTTTGAAACATAAATCGGATTTTCCATTTGCTTACCATAATTCTGACCCCACTCCATAAACCTTTCATTACCATCACTATCAGTAAAGGTCGTTTTCTGATAACTCCCCGGCCACTCATCAGGAAAATCCATTGTCCAAGCACCCCCGCCGATTGTGTTACATAATATTGTTAAAATTACTGTTATAAAAATCGTTATTCTCTTAAATTTTCGCATAAAAACACCCCCAAAAGCATTTAATACTTCGAGAGGTCTATTGAAATTCTCGTTAATAATTTCTTCAAATAATAACTATGAAATATCTTATAAAGTTAATAAAATAAACATTGAATCAGAATTTTTAAGTGATATAATAATCACATAAAAACAAAATAAAAACGAAAAAGAAATTAAAGAAAAAATTTCTTGAGGAGAATTACAATGAAAAAGAATTTATTAAAATCTGCCGCTTTGGCATTAGCAGTAACTACCGTATTTGCAACTACAATCGCACCCACATTCGCCGCTACTGAACCCGCCGCTGCTTACAACACTCCTGAACCTACCGTTGCTTACCCTGAATCTGCCGTTGCTTACAGCACTTCTGCAACTATGTCAAGTGAGGAGATACTTGCAATAACTGAAAGTTTAAATGAAAAAATCACAGTTGTTAATGATTTATGTGGAAAGTTAGAACCCAAAACCCGAGAACTCGAAAGTCTTTTTGTAATCGGAATTACCGATAAAACAATTGCTCACGCACTCAGAACATTACTTTCTTCCGATACTGCTGAAATAGTTTCACAATTAGAATCTAATTCCGCAGAACTAACCGCATTGAAAGAACAGCTCCCCGAAACACAGTTAAATTTAAAAGGAAATGAGGAAGCGTTAAATACCTTGTGGAGTGCCAGAATTGCGGAAACTTACGCCTATATTCAATTGTCAACTTATAAAAGAGCAGCGGAACTTTTGAATAACGCTATAAATGAGTTTGAAACAAGAGCCAACAGCTAAAATAATAAAAAGGGAGCTTATGCTCCCTTTACTGTTTTTCAAGTGCCTGCTTGATATATCCCTGCAATATTCCTGCTTCTTTTGCTATGTTTTCTTCATTAACCAAAATTCCAACGTCTTTCGGAATTTCATAAATATACGTCAGAACATTCTCGTCTAAGAATGTTACGTTTCCATTTTTCACTCAAGCAATAAGTTAAACATTCTCATTTTTTTAATGCATCAAATATTGCACCAATTATTAAACCAATTATTAAACCAATTATTGCACCAATTGATGCAAAAATTATTACACCTAATAGTCCTTCACTTATTCCAATTATTGCGAAAATTATTCCATCAAATATTGCACCAATTTCTGGACCAGATTCTAAACCACATTTGTGCTCAATTTCTGAATAAATTATTAAACCAATTAATAAACTATTTATCGTGCAAATTATTACCAAAAATGTTCCATCAAATATTGTAGCGGGTAATGCACCAATTAATGCACTAATTAAAATTGAAGTTAAACAAGGATGGTCATCATAACAATTCTTCAAAAAGCCTCTTACATTTTTTGATTTAATACCAAAAAAGCCAAGAATAGTAATTATACAAGCTATTAGATTAATAATTTCCATATCAAAAAACCTATTTAAAAATAAGAAACATTTATTTATTAACATTATAATAAAATTATGATAGTATTACAAGCAATTTCGATAAAAAATAAGATTTTTATTGTTAAAATAACAAAATTCCTCTTTATCACGCAAAAAAGGTGAAACTTGCTTGTTTCACCTAATTTTTATGTCTGTTGAAAAATCTGCTAAACTTCCGCCTTTGGCATAGGGTGTTTCAAGGCTTCCTGCGTTTTTTGTGCAACTTGCTCCTTAGATAAACCCCTTCGTTTATCCGCTTCAATCGCCACTTTCGCATACTTCAAAGCCTTTGTCATTGCCTCTTGGTCGGCTTGCGGCAATTTCTCAAAATCTTCTTTTTCCATCATAAAACTGCCACCGTTTCTCTCACAAATATGCAACGCAATGTGGCATCTCACGCACAAAGTTATTAAATTATCTAACGTATCTTTGCCCTTACAATGCACAGGAATTATATGGTGAACCGCAATTGAACCGCTGTTAATTCCCACCATTTTATACCCACAACAAGCACAAGTCCGCTCATCTCTCGATAAAACTGCCTCCCTCAATGCCTTATCAAGAGGGTGTCGGTCACCAACCTGTTGCGTTTCAACAAAATCCTCATCAACCTTATTTAAGCTGTCGAAATCTTCTTCCTCAACCTCGCCAACAGGCTCATTTTTAACAGTATCAGCCATATCCAAAAGCTCTCTAACCTCTCCGTCATCAAGCTCACGTTTACCAACATTTTCGCCTACAATACCCTTTGCATCCTCACCCACATCGCTAAAACCTTTCTCATCTTCTGCTTTCAAACGCTCATTTTCCTTACGCTGTTTCTGCAATAATTTATAACAAGCCGCCAAGTTCTTTTTACCCGAAAGCAACGTTTCTCTCGGCTCGGGAAACTCACTTGTCATTACATCTTTCAATTGCATAGCCTCGCCGTAATCCATTTGCAACAAATATTCAATCTCATCACTCGTATAAGTACCAACAACATCCAACGCCTGCAAACGAGTCCATTGTTCTTTCCAAGTATGCTTTTCACGGCGATTAAGCACCATATGCAAGGATAAAACCGCTTTCATTCCCGATTCTCTATCCTCAAACCGCCAAACCTTAGCCGGGATTTCCTCCAATCCACTCTTAGCCGCTCCGTAAAGCCGCCTTAAACCATCAATCAGGATATATTTAATAACGGCATTTTCATCATCGTTCACCTCAATAACCTGTATCGGTTCCAATACCCCCATTTCCTTAATCAGCTTCGATAAACCGCTCAAAGTATCCTCTCTGCCACGCTTAATCGCTTCAATATTACTAATCTCAGCAATTTTAATTTGCTCCTCGGAAACCGTATATTTTTGCCCCTCTATGCCGATATTTCCGATAATATCCTCACGTTCTGTAACTTCAATTTCTTCTTCAACTTTCTTTTTCTTAGCCATTTTTAACCCTCACTTTTCAATAAAAAACTGTAACAACTTTTGATTAATTGTTACAGTCTATTGGTTTTGTTGAATTTAACTATTAAAAACAAAACTTTAAACACAAAATATAGTTTAATAAAAAAATTGCTAAAAAATATAAAATTTTATTGCTTTTATTTAGAAATATAGTTATAATAGAACAACTTGGCAGGTATCTGCTGAATTATGTAAAAAATTATAACTTG
>JAISIJ010000207.1 GCA_031262245.1 Oscillospiraceae bacterium
TGGCTTGATAAATATCGCCGACTTTGGAAAAATTGTGAACGCAAACTTTTTTCTTCTCTTCAAATGGTTTCTCTCGCTTTTATTCGTCTGCTCTTAAAAAGATGCTAAACAGGGTCTTACACCCTATGGGTATTTATTCTGCCGTTTACAGCTTTATTCAAGTATTTTTGTTTGCGAATTATTGGGAATTTTTAAGTGATAAACCAATTATTAAGCGTATGCCGATTTCTTCCAAGGATAAGCGGATTTTTGCGGAACTCTCCAAAAAAGCTATGCACAATTTCGCACTTGAGTATCCTTGCCGTGATTTTTTCAATGATTGGGAAGTTAAATCAGCGAGATATGTTTTAAGCGGAAAACACAGAAAGGAAATAGGGTTAAATGGCTGAGGAAAAATTAGCGTTTCATAGGAAATATCGCCCGAGTACGGTTGTGGGATATATCGGAAATGAGAAAATGAAAAAGGGTGCAACGGCGGTTTTGAATAAGGGCAAAAGACCGCAAAGTTGGCTGTTGACGGGTTCGAGTGGGTGTGGGAAAACCACATTTGCAAGGCTTTTGGCGAAAGAATTTATGTGCGAAAATCGTAAACCTTTTAAAGGTGCTTGCGGTGAATGTGAGATGTGCAGGCAGGCGGATTATTTTATCAAAACAGGCGATACAAAGCAACAGGCGTTTATTAAAGAAATAGACATTGCCGACCAGAGCGGTAAAAAGGATATAAACGGGGTTTTGGATGAAATGCAAGTGCCGACATTTATGGGGCAATGGCGGGTGTATATTTTCGATGAATGCCATATGGCAACTGAGGGTGCACAAAATCGAATGTTAAAGGTTGTTGAGGAGCCGCCTGAAAATGTTTTGCTGATTTTCTGCACAACCGACCCGGAGCGAATGATACCTACTTTAAGAAACCGTTGCACAATGCAGTTAGAGGTGAAAAAGCCGACTGTTGGTGAGTTGAGTGGATTGTTGCAGAGTGTTTGTGATGAGGAAAATGTTGATTTCGATTTAAAAGGGTTAAATTTCATTGCAGGTAGGGGTAATTTCGTAATACGTTCGGCGTTGACAGGTTTGGAGCGTGTTGTAAACGAAAAAGGTAATGCGAAATATGAGAGTGTTGTTGATGTTTTCGAGGGTGTGAACGATAAGTTAATCATTGATTTTTACAAGAAATTGTTGCGTTCTGACAAGGATATAATGGAATATGTTGTGCATTTGCATAAGATAAAAACTGGTGTTGGCGTTGAGAATTTCAGAACTGAATTGTTGGAGTTTACAAAAAAAGGTGTTTATACGATAAACTCGATAAAAACTGACGGAATGACCGAGGGCGAATTGAAAATGTTCAAGGGGTTGTTTGGGAGTTTCAGCGTTACGGAATTGGGTAGAATAATGCAGAAATTGATGAGTTTGAACGGAGATATCGAGGCAAAACTCTTGCTGTGGGGCTATGAGGGGTTATTGGGAAATGCCGTTGAAAATATCCAAAACAAAGATAGCTTAAAAGTATTGGAAAACGGCGAAGAGAAAGGCTTGGAAAAGGCTCAGCGAAACAAAATTATCGCTGAAAAGCGTGAGGTTTTAGAGGAAAACAGTACGGTTTTGGCAGAGGAACAAATGGGCGAGGCAACTATGGATGATGTATTGAATATGTTCGGTGCGACAGAGGTTAAGTAGGTTGAAGTTTTGGGTAGATATAAATAATAGCATAGATAAGAAAAGCGGTGTAGATTAAACCCTACATCGCTTTTTTATTTAGCAGACAACAAACCAGACGGAGCGTTTATTTATAAATAAAAGGCAAAGTTATGCCCTGTGCAACTTGTATATAAACACAAGATTTATTGCTTAAAAATATCATTTGACAAGATTTTATAAGCACGCTAAACTTGTATAGAGTGGCTCTGTGACAGGGAATTTTCAAGTTTTGCGTATGAAATAAGCGGAGGTTATTTTATGGTTAAAGGTACTGTTTTCAGTATGATAGCAAAGATTGACAGGGTGTGGGGTATTTCCGAAAAACGAGGGGAAGCGAGCTCTGCACGAGAGGAATTATTTTATGAAGTTAAGGATTTTATTTTGGGCGGAAGCTACACAAAATATAAAAATGCGGATGAGGTTTTCAAATATGCTTTTCTCAAAAGTACGGAAGCAGAGGAAAAAACAGGGGTGGATAAAGGTGCTGTGGATATGGCACGCAAGAGAATTTCCGACCAAGCGTTGAAGATTATCGGTGAAGAAGTTTTTGATGTTTTGGAAACCGGTGATGAAAATTCCGTTAGGGCTTATCTTAAAAATTTCAAAAATATCAGTGCGAATTTTCAGGCGAAAGGTATTCTGCCTTTTGAATTGATTAGATATATTAACGGCAAATCCGATATGAGCAAAAGCTTTGATATTTCGGATTGTAAGCGTGAATTGGCACTTTTATATCGGCTGAAAACTACAAAACTTACGGAATATGCGGATGCTGGAAATGTTGTTGTCGAGTGATAAAAGAAATGGCGTAGCACAGATTTGCGAGAAGTTGAGTAGTGAACGTGCGGTGGGCAATAAAAACAAGGAATAAATTCCTTGCGGATAAAGTTTCTTTTGTAGAAGAAATAACATTTACGAGTAATACGATTTAAAAAACTTTTAGATGTTTTATGAACATCTAAAAGGATATTTAATTTGGATTAATATTAAACCAATATCTCCTCATAATAACTTCCGGTATTAATAAAGGATATTCATCTGGTAATTCTAAAATTTGTTTAGTATATGTTTTTACATTATTTTTGTTAGTAATATATAATGATTTAATACTCAATATATTATATTCTATTTCTGTAGTATAATACGGTGAGAATAATTCTAATGTGCATTTTTTTCCACAAACTAAATTTAACCAAGCGTTGAATTCCATTTTATACAACGGTGAAAAAATTTTATTTCCATCTGTATCAAAATCAACGATTACTCTTGCAACAGAACCAATGTATCTTAGACAAAAATTATCTTGAGTAATTTTCTGAATGATATCGACCGCAAATATATCACCAGTTTTCAAAAACATATTTAACCAACTTTCATTTTAATTATAAATCAACCAATTTTATTGTATATTTATTATATAATATTTTCGAATTATTTGCAATATTTTTTAGTTTGTTTATAAAAAATTTTAATTTATTAAAAGTAATAATCAAGAAACAAGGCTAACCCCTTGTTTTCTTTTTAGACATAGATATTTCAGTAGATAGATTGATTAAACCAAAGAGGTGCGAAAAATGGTAGTATCACATAGTTTAATGCGACCGTTGTTGGGGTATACGGGGAGCAAGTATAAACTATTAAAGAGTTTGTTTAAGTTTTTTCCTGATAATGTAGAAACTTTTGTAGATTTATGTTGCGGTGGGTGTAGTGTTGGATTGAATGTGTGGGCGGATAGGGGATTATGAACGATAAAGATTTAGATTTAATCGGAATGTACAGCAGTTTTAAGGAGCAGGGATATGAAAAAATAATAGAGATAATCAAGTATTATTTAGAATATTATAGTTTTAGCAGAACGGGGATTTACGGACATTCGGCATATGGGCAGGAATGGAGAAAGGGCGTTCCGGGGGTTAATAAGGCGGCTTATGATAGATTAAGAAATGATTTTAATGCGGTAACACCTGAGGAGAGAACATTTGAGGATTTCGTAAAATTCTACCTATTAACTGTATATTCTTTCGGCGGACAGATACGTTGGGCTGGGCATAGGAGATTCAGCGAATCAGTTGGCAAGGCAGATTTTACGAGTGCGAATAAAGACAAATTGAAGAGATTTTTGGATAGACTTAACGGTATTGATTGCGAGTTTAGGGGTGGTAGGTTTACGGAATTTGATTTTGATAATCTTACTCAAAACGATTTTGTTTACGTTGCCCCTCCGTATTTGATAACAAATGCGAGTTATGTTCTTTACAATGATGGTTGGAATGAAAATGATGAAAGAGAACTGCTGAAATGTTTGGATATGCTGAATGATAGGGGTATAAAATTCGGTTTATCGAATGTTTTGAGGTATGGTGAAAAGGAGAATATTTTACTCAAAGAATGGGTAAAATCGGGGAATTTCAGGGTTGAGAGATTGGAAATGGAGTATGGGGGTGCACTCCGAAATAATAAAAAATCAAAGGAAGACATTGAAGAAGTTTTGATAATGAATTATAGGTAGACGTTTTTATTAATGCCGTAAACAATTTTTTGTTTATAATTTTTTTGTAAGGAGGGATTGTGGTATTTTTGTTTATGAGTGAGGGGAACTCTTAAACATATTTTATAAATTTGGAATACAGATTTGTGAAAAAATGCCTAATCGAAATGATAAAAAAATCAATACTAAAGGGAGTATTGATAACTGCGGTAACGGTAATGATGTTTAATGAAACATTTGTTCCGTTGCATAATGAGAGAGTGGCAAGGGATAGAATTTATGCACTTGAACGCACGGTTATTGATACGAATGAGGCTATTGAAAATGATTCATCAGATGAAACATTAATAGCAAAAGCGGAAAAATACGCCGTAACAACGGCGATTACTACCACGGCAGCAGCCGTTACAACAACTACAACAACTACAACAAAAACAGCGGAAGTTACAGAGGTTTCGGAGAATACACAAGCGGCTGAAATACCGTATATTTACGGTGAGGGTGAGCGGTTTATTGCATCGGAAAATGCAGATATGACCGCATATTATTATACAGACCGAAGCGGTGTATTGAGGGGTGGAAGCGGAAGAGACTTGATTCCGGGGTATTCAGTAGGTTGCTTGATTGAACACCATAAAGAAATGTATGGTAAAATCGTAAAAATTTACGGAACGGGATTAGAGGGCTTTGAGGAGAGACATTTTCGGATTGATGACTGCGGTTATGGTGGCGGTGATGACGAATTCCTAATTGATTTCTATGCCGGAACGGGTGAGCAATACTTGGAATACTTAACAGCCGAGCAGTTGAGAAGAGGAAGATACAAGGGGCTGACCGTTGAAGTTATCGGAGAATGGGATGCGGAAAATAATTGTGAAGTTTTATATTGAGGTAAAGATAAATGAAAATTACAGAGGGGTTAAAGGAAAAATTAGAGAAAATCAAGCCTGAAAAGGTGATTTTGTATCTTGATGAAAAGGGTTGGCGATTGGTGTATTCGTTGCCGTTAGTTGAGGTTTTTCAGATAGAAAAAGGTAAGGATTTCTTTCAAGCTGATGTGCCTGTGGGTTTGCAGGTTAGCAATTTCAGTTCTGCAATGAATTTTGTTATAGAGGAAATTGCAGAATATGAAAATCGTTCATTTGATGAGGTTTTATTTGGTTTCACGGGTGATTGATATGCAAAATAAAGGTACTCATATAAGTTTTGAGTGCCTTTTACCGTAAAATTTTAAGAGTGTTTGTGTGAGAAAACATTTGACAAATAGGCAGGGTTGGGGTATAATATAAAAAAGAAAATTGATTGGATTTGGTTTATAAATCTCTGGTGGGGTGTTTTAAATGTACGGTGGAAGATTAACAGCGATGTATCGCCCGAATTATATAGTTTCGGATTGCCAAGAATTTGATAAAGAAGAACCTCATAATATTTTTGTTCAGATTATAGGTAATATGGTTCAGCATATTTATACCATAGATTTGAGCGATTTCATATGGGATATGACAGGATTTCCAGCTTCAGCACTTACGGCAGGAACATACGCAAAATGTAAACACGGTGATGTATACTATAAATTATCTCAGTTTGATGGTGTAGGGTTTTATACTTACGCCTCGTACTTTGAAGAAGTTGCGTACAGATTAGGGGTTGTGTTGGGAATAAATGTACTTAAACAGGTTTCGGGTACGGCGTTAGTAACATTAAATAATGAAAAATACGTTATTCCTGTTTGTATTTCCAAGGATTATGGAGAAGGTGTGCAATCACGGTGTTTTTTGGAAGATGCTTGTGGTGCAGATGCTATCTCTTGGACTAAACGAAATGGTTTGTGGGAGGATATTCAAGGTGCGTTTGTGTTGGACTATATTATTAATAATCGAGATAGGCACGAACATAATTTTGAAATTTTGGAATATGCTGAGGGGTATAGATTAGCTCCGTTATTTGATAATGGGTTATCTTTTAGTGTTTCCTTCTGTAATGATAATTTTACTTTGTTATCGAGAAATAAACCTACAAATAATTTTATAGGTTCAAAATTTTTAGAAGATAATTTAGATTTGGTGGAAAAGAAGTATACTTTTTCAGAAAATAAGCTTTATTGGATAACGGAATGTTTACCTTTAACAATACAAAATCCTGTTTTGCGGTATATTTCCGAAGCAATAAATGTGCTTGCAAAAAGAAAAATAATTGAGGTGAAATAATGGAGAGATATAGGCTTTATGAAAGAAAAGTAGACTATGATGTAGGCTATATTGATATAGATAAAGATGCGGATTTTTGGCAAATAACCTTATTAGAAGTGGATTGGATGCCGTTGAGTTTGAGGGCTTTGGGTGAGAGATTTGGGGTAAAAGAGGGCAATTTAACGGTTATTCCTGTTGCAAATTCAAAGCATTGGGTTGAGTTAAGAGCTTTAAATCCGCACAGGGTAACAATAAAAAACTACTTGAAACATTTAGGTTTAAAAGAGTATGATTTATATACTGTAATAATGGATTTCAAGGGTATTTGTGAAGAAAGAGATTTCATTGAGTTTGTGAAAATGGAGTAAAATCACACTCAAAAGAGTAAAAGCAATGAAAGAAATGTTGCGGTTTAGAGCGGAATTTTTGCAAAAATTATAAATTTTGTGCAAACGTTTGAATAAATTTTAAATTTTATAGCTTTTATTCAATAAATTAATTAAAAACACACCTTAACCCGGTGTGTTTTCTTTTTAATCCCTTATCAGACATACATTTTAGCGTTTTCGCTTTTGTTGCACAGACTTAAATAGCCTTGTGTTACAAAATTTAAAAGGAAAGCAGACGTGATTGTGGTTGAGTAAAATGAAGAAACTTTTAGGGGTAATGATAGCTGCGGTGTTGGCGTTTTCGGGGGTGATTGGGGTAAATGCAGAGGGTGAAGAGCCGTTGTATTTTGGGCAGATTACGGAGATTTTCGAGAGTGAGGAAAACACACAGTATCTTAATAACACAGTAGTAAATCAGGCAGCATATGATAAAATCGAAAACGGATTGAGGGGTATGGAAATTTGCATTGATATTGCGGAGTTTGAATTAAACCTTGATGAGTTAAAAACGCTTTTTAAGCAGGTAGTTTCCAATAACGGCGAGTTGTTTTGGGTTCAAATTTCTTACGGTTATCAGAGTTTTTCTGATGGTAAGATAGCGAATTTATATCCGTATTACATAGATTTCGGCACAGACATTGATGAAATGAAAATCAAATTTGAGAGTGAAGTAGACAATATTCTCTCGTATATTTCCGAGGAAATGAGTGATTTGGAAAAAGTGCTTTTCATACACGAGTACTTTGCAACGCATTATGAGTATGGTGACACAAGTGACACGCAAGCGTATAACGCATACAACTATCTTGTTAATAAAAATGCAGTTTGCCAAGGTATAACTTTGGCTTTTGATTATGTTGCGGAACGTGCAGGGGTTGAGTGTAATTTTGCGTTTAGTGATGAGATGAGGCACGTTTGGAATGTGGTTAATTTGGCGGGTAAATGGTATTATATTGACCTAACTTGGAATGATAATTCCCACACATTGGGGTATGTGAGCAGGGAGGATTTTTTGGTTTCGGAGGAGAAATTTTCTCAAACACATTATGCTTGGTATCAGAATTACGAAACGGGAAATGAATATGATTTGGCTTTTTGGCGTGAAATTGATTCCAATATGGTTTACATAACCGGGTTCTGGTGGTTTATTGATAATGGGTATTTGTGTAGATATAGTTTTGCTGAAAATGTTATTGAGGAAATTAAAAACATAACGGAAAATGTAACAAGTTTAGCCTATTTAAACGGCAAGATTTACTACAATAACGTTGCCGAAAACAGCGTTTATGAGTATGATTTAAATGTAGGCGAAAGCATAAAAATCCCGATACATCTTGATAAAAACGGCACGGTTTGGGGTTTGGCAGAGCAGTACGGTGAGTTGATTTTAACGATAAAATCGAGTTTTTATGCCGTGAGAATTGTGCTAAAATAAAGGCAGTAAAAAGAGGTGAGGGGTATTAAAAGTTTTCGGAAATATTGCGGAATTGCTTGAGGTGTTTATTAACATTCAACATATTTTATTAACGTGCTGAAAAACCGCTTGTTTACTGGGAAAATCAAATTTTTGTTTTAATATCATTGAAGAGATTTAAGGCTTTTAAGTAATTTTTAAACAACTTTTTTGCTGTATAAACGACAAATGAACGACAATTTTTAACCGCCTTTATCGGACGGTTTCGTCAGAGTTGTTTCGATTGCGG
>JAISIJ010000208.1 GCA_031262245.1 Oscillospiraceae bacterium
AGGGCTTTTTCAAGCATTTTTGTATACTCTTTTTTGACTTCTTCGGGAGCGATTATACACATTCTTCCATTAAATGAAAACACCCACGAAAAGAAATTCGGACTCGGAACGGTGTTGACATTTACTTCAAAATACTCTTCGTCAACAATTTCACTTTTCAATTTTTCGCCGAATCTGTCAATTACATTTACCATCAACTCGTTTTTGCATTTTAGCGTTACATCACATTCTTTGCCGTCAAACATTTGGAAAACTTTTCGATAGTGCGGAAAAGAAAAATTTTTAGGTTTCGGCTCAGCAGTCTGGTCGGAAAGCGTAGTTTTGCACATTCTGTCAACTCTGAAAGTTGCAATATTTTTATGACTTTCGCAAAATCCCACAACATAGTGCCTATTATCGTCATAAATCGTCCCATAGGGGCTGAAAACGTAAATTTGACCGTTGTGCTTGTAAATTTTCTTGCCTTGCGGTGTCCAATCTCGGTATTTGAAAGTAACTTTTTTCTTTGTTTTTATCGCAATATTCAGAATTTCAATTGTGTTGTAAACGCCCATTTCAATAGGGTTGCAGTCAGAAATTAAAGTCGGTTCTAAACTTTCACGTTGATGTTCGCTTGCAAAATCCGAAATTTTTTCGATAAGATTTTTCTGTCGATTTGTCGGAATAAATCTCGCTGATTTCACCGTGTCAATCAAAAGTTTTATCTCCGCAAGTTCAAAATTTCTTATCCCGATAAAAAATTTATGGGGTTTTCCCTTGTTGCACACAATGTCAACACCGATTTCTTCAAGTTCTTCAATGTCCCTCAAAAGCGTTTTCTGACTTGATTCAATGCCTTGATTTTTCAAATATTCCGAGATGTCCGCAAGCGTAACTTGATGTTCCTCGTCTGTATGCTCTTCAAGAAATTTTTGAACGTGTAATATTCGGGATTTTGGCATATATTACTCCTATATTGGATAATACTCTATTTCTCAATAAAATATTTATGAACGTTTTGAACCACAAATTGGACATTTTTTCAATTCTGCAGAATAAGATTTATTGCAATTACTACAAACAATCTTTCCTGCAAAATCATTTTTATTTCTTTTATTTTTTAACATAAGCAAAATTACAAATATCATTGTTGTAATATTTGACACTAAAGTTATTGCTGCTATCCAAGTTAAAACTATGAATTCTGTGCTGAACGTATGTTGCATAATCTACCTTCTTCTATGTATGGCGGAAAATATCCGCCATATATTATTTATTTTGTTGTAATTTTTTCTTCTTAATCATAACGACTAAAACTATACCACTAATTACTAACAGAAATCCTATTATTGAGCCTATGAATAAAGGTGTATTATAAAACCATAAAAAGAAAATATTGGTTGTTACAAGAACATTTTTTATTTCAAGACTGGTTTCATTTCCGGCGGCATCAACGGCTTTAACAATTAAATTCTGTTTGTCATTAGAGTTCAAAAGTTCAATAGTATATTCGTTGTTATCTATATGCGTAAGGTCGGTATTTCTGTTATTGAGTTGCATAGATACATTATCAAGTTTAAGATTATCCTCTACAGTAAAAGTAACAGATTTTTTATCAACATTGTAACGATTATCACTATCAATATTAATAGGTACTATTACCGGGTTGGTTTTATCTATACCAAATGATAACTCTTTAGCTTTTGATTCAGCTTCGTTTTCGTTAACGTTTCCTGCATCATCTTCAGAATATACAATTACACTATAAGTGCCATCTTGTTCAAAAACAGATTTTTTTATCGTATAGATATACTGATGCCATTGACCATCTCCGCCTTCTTCCTTAACGGTATAATCATTTTCTTTAACTAAATTCTTAGGAGTACCATTTGCAATTATCTTTAATTCAGAAATTTTTAATCCGTCAACGTTAGTTTCGGTAATGATAATATCTCGTTCTTCTTTTTCATATCTACCGTTTATATCATTTGTAGAATCTGAAAAAGTATAATTTGAGCCAAAACGATTAACAGAAAATTGTATGGTTTGCGTATTTGAATTTCCGGAAAAATCCGTTAAAGACACAGAAAGAGTATATATATCATCTGTTTCTTTCAATTCCTCAAAGTTATCAAAAGTGAAAATTTGTCCTGTGGAATTATCAGTATATTCCCCTTTTAATTGCTTAATAACACCATTGTTAGCTCCGCTTAAAGATATGCTCAACGTATTCTTATCCCAATTTATATCATTATAGGTAATAACAGGTTTTACAATCTTATTATTAGCAGATTTATCTTTTATGCCGGTTATATCTGTTATCGGCTTAACAGTATCAATGGTTAATTGATTAGATGAAAACTCTTGTTTATTGGTAGAACGGTCAGCATAAGAAACCTTAATAAAATAATCTCCGTCTTCAGTTAGTGTAAAATTCCCGATATGCTCATTAACGTTATTGTCACTCCAATTAACTTCAACAGGATAATTTTCGCCGTCTTTGGTAACAGCTACGTTAACGTCAGCGGAGAAAAAGTTAGCTTCGGTTATTTTAATTGTTGCGTTAATATCACCCGGATAGTATGAAATATTATTAGCGATTTGATACGGTTCATTATACGTCACATCTAACACAGGAGCAATATTATCAACAACTATTCTGACATTATCTTGATAATCTGTATTGTTATTACTGCGGTCGGTAGCCGAACAGTTTATAGTTCCGTTAAATTGGTTACTTGCAGTTAATGCGGAAGATGGTATAGTAAAAGTTGCAGTAGCAGTTCGTCTTTCGTTTGAATAATTTACAAATGATTCGGAAATTGCCTGTTCTATTATTTCTTTATTTACATCACTGACATTCGGTGATAAAATTGCAGAATAATCAAAATTATATACACCCGATGTTTCGTCAACTGATGAAATAGTTACAGTAACTTCTTCATTGTAATAACCGAAAGTTATTGTGTTCAAAATATTGCTGAATACATTTTGACTATATTGTACAGTAGGATTTGTAGGTGGAGTGGTGTCGACTGTAAATAAATCCTCTACATAATTGTCATATTTCCGCAATGTTAAATCAGTATATTCAATATCAAAACTATAATTTGCATCATTTGAATAAGTTAAAGTAGTAGTGTGGACATCACCGTTTGTTGTCCAACTGCTACGAGTTTTCAAATGATTTTCAAGTGATGATATTAGATTTGAAGATACTGCTGTATTTGAAGAATCTACTGCTTTAATAGTTGCCAAAACATCGTCTGCTCTGAAATTATGCTCTGTAATTTTAACAGTAGCCGTTTGAACAGTATCATAATAATTTCTGCCGTCAAGTGTGCGTACTGTATTATTGGGAGAATAGGATACCGAAATTATAGGGTCGATTGTATCAATCGTAATTTGTTCAGATTTATACACGCCTGTTGGGTTTTTGTCAGCTATTTCGTTTTTGTTACCCATTGGATTTTTGCTTCGGTCGGTATAAACAATGTCAATTATATAATCACCATCCTCTGAAAATGTTAATACTGCTGTATAAATATCATTTTCTTTGCTCCAATTAACAGCATAATCAGCATCATTTACTTTAATAGTAATATCTTCACTATAAAAATTGGCTTCTTCTATTTTTATTGTTGCTGTTGCTGTTCCGTCATAATAGAAAATAGAATTTGTATTTTCAGCATTAAAATCAACGTCTTTAGTATTCATTGTTGTTTTATCAACAATTTGTTTCGGTGCTGAATAAGTTACTGTTCTTGTAGGAGAAATATTATCAATAATAACACCTTGTAACTTTTCGTCAGTTTTTGCGTAATATATAGATAATTAACTTGACAATGCTAAAATAATATGATATAATAAAGTAAAATATTATTGAGGTGAAAACGATGGCTTACTCAAAAGATTTAAGAGAAAAAGTACTTAAATACAGGGA
>JAISIJ010000227.1 GCA_031262245.1 Oscillospiraceae bacterium
CCACTGGCGTCATATTGGGTTATGTAGGTTGCACCATTATCCTCTTTGACAACAGTCTCTATCCCTGTCGCCGCTCGCACCGTCACCGGAAAATTCCCGACCATTCCAACCGCAAATACCATTGCGATTAACATTGATAAAATTTTCTTCATTTTTTCGTTCCTCCAAAATAAATTAAAATTCTGCAAAAAAATTGCTATCAGTATTATAACATATTTGGCGAAGTTTGTCAAGTATAATTTTACAAACAGATGCCATTAATACACATAAATTAAATCATTGTTTTTTATACCAACCGTAGCAGTAGTTTTTATATTCATTTTCCATCCATTCAGACGATCCCTCGCCGTAATATTTGTCATAATCAATATAATTTTCATAATCTTCAACATTAAATCCCTCAACCAAATACCAAATTTCGCCATCAATTTTATGTGTATAAAACAAATCGAATGTCCCTTGATTTACATTAAAAAGCAGCTTTGAATCTTCTGACGGTCCGGCATATAAATCGCCGGTAATTGTGATTTTTTCTATATCATTATAGTCCCAATAATGCGATACATCATCTCCAAAAAGATTTTCTATATTAATAATTTTATATTTTCCATTTATTTTTTGAATATCAAAAGTCCAATAATTATATAAACCACCGGCAGGGGCACCAACTTCAAGAAATGAAACTTTATAAACACCATTTTTCTCTTCAATTAATTCTATTGTTTCGTAAAGCACCGGTTCAAACCAACCGGCTTCCCAACTTTCTATATATAATGCACCATTTTTTTCTATTAATTTATACGATATACAATCTATTATGTAATCAACAATTTCTGATGAATAACTTTCAGCAAGAAAATCACGAAACGTTTTTATTGATGTAACATTTGGTTCTGATACTTTATCAACTGGAGTCAAAGTCCAACTATTCGATAAGTCACGTGATTCATTGTCGATAATTTCATCTTTCTCTCGATTGTAATAGTACAATTCTTCTGAAATTTTTAAAGATTTTCCTGAATATAACATATCCTCAAATACACCGTGAGGGCCCAATATATCGAAATAACTGTATATCAAATCCCCGAAAACTCCGGCGACATTTTCGTCTGTTATTTTAAAATTTTTCATATCGTATTTGTCGATAATCGCTCTGTAATATGCGTAGGCGGTTTGTGCGTCTTCCATTGTGCCATCTTCATAAACACATTTATTGTATGCGGTTTTGAACTTTTCGAGATCGGTATCGGTTAAGCTTGCAACTTCAATATCCGAAACCATCGAAATATCAATCGTAGGTATGCCGACAACTACTTTACATAGATTTACAAGGTCAATAATATTTACATTTTCATCGTCGTTTACGTCCAAGTTAGAAATATTCAATTTGTTTTCGTCTATCTTTTTAACCAGATACTGTGCAAGCAAAATTGCATCATCAGCTTCTAACTTCCCGTCATTATTGCCGTCACCACTTTTCATTAGAAAGACGATGTTTTTTATATTTCGATTGATTTTATATGATGGTTGTTCTTCGAGCGGAGCAGATGTATTCACAGCCTCCACCGGAAAATTCCCGACCATTCCGACCGCAAACACCATTGCGATTAATATTGATAAAAGTTTCTTCTTCATTTTTTCGTTCCTCCGAAATAGATTAAAATTATGCAAAAAAATTGCTATCAGTATTATAACATATTTGGCGAAGTTTGTCAAGAGAAAAATTTTCAATTTTAGGATAGAAATTTAAATTTTACTCTTGACAAATGAGATGGAATATGCTATAATGTACATATAAATTTACAGGAGCAAAAAACAACGATGTTTGGAATAAATAAGGTTTTTAACGATGGGTTGCCGATGATATTGCCGCCGAGGGACGATGCGATTTTCAAGAAAATTATGACTTCTGAAGAGACTCGACCGGCTCTGAAAGGCTTGATTTCGGCTGTTGTCGGGTATGACATCAGCGAGATTTTGATGGTTAATTCCGAGTTACCGAAGAGCAATTATTTTGAAAAAGGCGAGCGATTCGATGTGAATTGCAAGACGGACACAGGCGAGCAAATTAACATCGAAATGCAGGCGAACCCGATGACAGGTGACAATTCTGATAATACTCACGAAAATTTTCGTTCGAGAATTGTGCTGTATCTGACAGATTTGTTCGCAAAACAGGATAAGCAGAAAGTTTACAGTGAATACAAAAAAACTTATTGCGTGGCGTTTTGCGATTATACAATCTGGAAAGACGAGCAGTTTATCCGCAAATTTTATCTTACGGACGAAAACGGCATCAAACTGAGCGACAAGATATGTGCAATTGTCATCGAACTTGACAAGATAGGAAAACTCATTGAGAAGAAAAATGTTGCGGAAATGACTGCTACGGAACGATGGGCTTTCTACCTAAAATGTATTGACAATCCCGACTATGAAAAAACTTTTCTGGAACTCATTGAGAGAGAGGAGGCGTTTAAAGTGGCTACAAATGCACTCACTTCAATCAGCAAAAACGAGCAATTTATACGCAAATTTTACCTTACTGATGAAAACGGCATCAAACTAAGCGACAAGATATGTGCAATTGTCATCGAACTTGACAAGATAGGAAAACTCATTGAGAAGAAAAATGTTGCCGAAATGAA
>JAISIJ010000316.1 GCA_031262245.1 Oscillospiraceae bacterium
TAAGTTTTTCAATTATTTTACTGTCACGCTCAAATAATTTTATCGCAAAATAGCGTTGTTGTTCATCAGGTAAATGATGTAAACAATACTCCTCAATATGAGCCAAAGTGTGTTCAACACTCCCTGAGAAAATATGTTTCGGATAAGAAATTTTGCTATTTTCAGCCACAGAAACGGCAAGAGAAACAGCGGCATTAATTCCGTCCTCTTTCAAAGCGGAAATTTCACAGGCTTTGCAACCTGTTTTTGACTCAAGCATTTTAAAATTAATAATATCGCCTTTTTTGTTAACAATATCCATCATATTAACAGCAATTACAACAGGTATACCAATTTCCGTAAGCTGGCTTGTAAGAAAAAGGCTACGTTCAATACTCGTACCGTCAATAATATTGAGAATAACATCGGGACGTTCTTCGACCAAATAATTCCTTGTGACAACTTCCTCAAGAGTATAAGGAGAAAGGGAATAAATCCCGGGCAAATCAGTTACAGTTACTTCCTTATCGCCTTTGAGTTTTCCCTCTTTTTTCTCAACAGTAACGCCGGGCCAATTGCCGACAAACTGATTAGACCCCGTCAAAGCGTTAAATAAGGTTGTTTTACCGCAATTTGGGTTTCCTGCAAGAGCAATTGTAATCATATTTTCCTCACATTTCTAAATATTATCAACTTCAATCAAATCCGCATCGGATTTTCTCAAAGAAAGCTCATATCCTCGAACGCTGACTTCGATAGGGTCGCCCAAAGGAGCAACTTTTCTTACATAAACTTCCGTTCCTTTTATAAGACCCATTTCTTGTATTCGCCGCTTTAAAGCACCCTCGCCGCTGACTTTTGCAATTTTGGCAGTATGTCCTACCTTTATTTGTCTTAATGTTTTATTTTGCATATTTTTCATCTTTCTTAATTATTATTTAGTTAGCTAACGCTAACTAAATCTCAACATAAAGTTAGCATTAGCTAACTGCAATAATTATAACGTTTAATATTTCCTTTGTCAAATAATAATAAAAAAATTCGTCTATTTATACAATAATATATGCTTGTATTTGTTAAAACATACAAAGATTATTATAATTATTGACACAAATAAAAAAATATCATAACATATAAACAGTTGTTTATATGTTTAAATATAAAATATTTAAGGAGAATAATAATGTGCAATATCGAAATGACTGAAATTGAAAAAGAAGATATTTGTCAATGTAATATTATCCACAATGATAAAATATGTCAAGTTTGTAAGGGCATTTCAAGTGATGAAGCTTTGACAAATACGGCGGAATTATTCAAAGTTTTAAGCGACCCAACTCGCCTGAAAATTATTAATGCGTTGATTTTGTCGGAAATGTGTGTGTGTGATTTAACCGAATTATTACAAATGACACAGCCTGTTATTTCCTATCATTTGAAAACGCTTAGGCAATTGCACCTCGTAAAAACCCGCCGTAACGGCAAAACTGTTTTTTATTCTCTTGATGACGAACACGTTCACAACGTTTTCTATCAAGGTTTAATGCACGCACAGGAGGAGAAATAATGGAACATTCTTGTAAATGCCAACACTCACACAGCCACTCTCACGAACATTCTCACAGCAAAGGTATTTTGTCAAACCGAAAATTAACATTAGCACTATCAATAATCCTTTTTGTTACAGGAATATTGTTAAATAATTCTGTAAATATATTTTTCTTCCTTACAGCTTACCTACTTTTAGGACTTGATGTTCTGCTAAATGCTGTAAAAGGTATTGTTAAGGGGCATATTTTTGACGAAAATTTCCTAATGAGCATTGCAACAATTGGTGCTTTTTGTATCGGCGAATATGCCGAGGGTGTTGCGGTTATGCTTTTTTACAGAATTGGTATGCTCCTTGAGGAATTTGCGGAGACAAGTTCGGAAAAATCAATATCCGAATTAATGGATATTAGAGCAGAATATGCAACTTTTCCAAACGGCGAACAAGTTAACCCTGAAAATGTAAAAATCGGCGACTTGATAATTGTCAAACCCGGCGAGAAAATTCCACTTGACGGCATTGTCACCGATGGAAAATCCAGCCTAAACACTGCCGCTTTGACAGGTGAAAGTCTGCCTGTTGAGGTTGAAAAAGGTGCTAAAGTTTTGTCAGGTTCTGTTAATATTAAAGGGTTACTTACAATAAAAGTAACAAATACTTTTGAAAATTCTACCGTTACAAAAATTATTGAAATGGTAAAAAACGCAAGCGAACACAAGACAAAATCAGAAAATTTTATAACAAAATTTGCAAAAGTTTATACTCCCATAGTTGTCTTTTCAGCCTTGATTTTGGCTATTTTACCGCCGATTTTAACAGGTGATAATTTTGCTGAATGGATAGAGAGAGCCTTGGTATTTTTGGTAGTTTCCTGTCCCTGTGCGTTGGTAATTTCCATTCCGTTAAGCTATTTCGGCGGTATCGGCGGTGCCTCCCGGCAGGGAATATTGGTAAAAGGTTCAAATTATTTAGACGCTTTGACAAGAGTTTCAACGGTTCTTTTTGACAAAACAGGAACGCTCACCACAGGAAAATTTACAATCACTTCAAATCCACTCTCTGAATATGACTATTCCCTTGCCGCATCTTTGGAGAAATATTCAAATCACCCCATTGCAAAAGCTTATACTGACCATTTCAACGGCGAATACTTCCCTATTTCTGATTTTGAAGAAACAGCCGGAAATGGTATAAAAGGTATCGCTGACGGGCATAATGTGGAAGTTAATCGTCAAGGGGTATATGTTGACAATGAGTTTAAGGGTTATATTACCATTGAGGATACACTGAAATTAGACAGCAAAAATACAGTTTCAGCGTTAAAAAAATACAATATTACCCCTATTATGCTTACAGGTGACAAAAAAGCCGTTGCAGAAAAAATAGCTAAAAACTTGAATATAGAGTATTTCTCTGAACTTTTGCCACAAGATAAGGTAAAATATATTGAAAAATATCTCAATCTTAAAACAACAACTGTTTTTATCGGCGACGGTATCAACGACGCTCCTGTTTTGGCACGTGCAGATATTGGCATTGCTATGGGCGGTGTCGGCTCTGACGCCGCAATTGAAGCCGCCGACATTGTTTTTATGAACGACGAACCCTCAAAAATTCTCACAGCCATTAAAATTGCAAAAAAAACCAAACGCATAGCAATGCAAAACATTATTTTCGCGTTGAGTATCAAATTAATTATCCTTATTTTAGGTGCTTTAGGCATAGCCAATATGTGGCTTGCGGTTTTCGGAGATGTAGGCGTAACCTTAATTGTTATTCTTTCTACTATTTATTTTTCTACTCGTTTCAGTAATTCACACCTCTCGAAGTTCTCTTTTTCTCTTTTCTGATAGTTCCCTGTGGTTCACACCTCTCAAAGTTCCCTAATTCTTTTCATAGTTGGCGGTTCAGTTGACATTGGTTTAACTGGATATAAAAAAGCACCCTGTTCGGGTGCTTTTTTTAAGCGGACTGGTGTAGATATTTACTATCGTGAACGGTAAATTAAGTTTTAAAAAAAATACCCCATACCTCAAAAAATAACAAATATCTACCCCAGTACGCTAAAAAAATTCCGCCGTACACGGCGGAATTTTTCACACTAAGTTAAACCAATGTCAGCTAAAGTGCCAACTACAAAAAGAATTAGAGAACTTCGATAGCCGCCGCCCCTGCAACTAAAAGAAAACCAAAAAAGAAGTGGTGTTGTTGGAGGATTGACAAGAGATGTTGGCGTGATGGTCGTCGAGGATTTTTTTTGCTATGCTTAAACCGAGACCGAAACCGCCGGTGGATTTTGTTCGGGAGGAGTCAACACGGAAAAATCGGTTAAAAATGTTGGTAAGCTCGTCTTTGGGAATTTCCGAACCGGTGTTTTTGACGATTAATTCAGTCTTTTTGTTTTTCTTTAGTGATACGGTTATGACGGAATAGTCGGTGCTGTATTTGATAGCGTTATCGAGAAGAATGGTAATAACTTGCTTGATGTTATCGGGATTGCCTTTGATAAATATATCGTCTTGAATGTCTGTTTCAAGTTTTTTCTTTTTTTCAAATATTAATACTTCAAAATTGATACATATATCCCTTAAAAGTGAGGAGAAATTAAAGGGGGTATAGACATTTTTAACAGGAGTATCTCTTGCCAATTTCAAGAGATTGTTGGTTAGATTTGACATTCTCAGTGCTTCGTCTTTGATATAAGTGAGCCATTTTTTTTGCTCTGAAACTGTATCGTCGGGGTTTAGGAGGATAGCGTCAATATTGGCGGAAATGACAGTGAGAGGGGTTTTGAGTTCGTGGGCGGCATCGGAAACAAATTGTTTTTGCTTTTCATAGGCATTTTCTGTTGGTTTAACAACCCATTTTGAAAGAAACCAACAAACAGTCACTAAAACTATCAGTAAAATTACACCTGTTTTTGCCAGAGAACCGATTAGTCTTTTAAAAACTGAAATTTCCGCCGCTCTGTTTAATAAAACAACGGCATAATATTGCTGATTATAATCTGAAACAAGTTTATAAGCATATCTGAAGGAATTTTCCCCGACTTCAATTACTCCCTCTGACTTTGCGGTTGAAGAGTTGAAAATTTCGGCAACTGCTTTTTGTGAGGCTTCTTTTTCCGCTTCGTCAATATCCGTAAAATGGTATTGAGTGAAACTTATATTATGATTTAAGTCAACTTTAAAAAAAACAGTATCGCCTTTCAAACCGCTGCGAGTGCCGCTTTGTTTGGGGTTTAACGGCGAAAAAGTGTCAAACTGGGGGTTTATATAAACTAAATCCGGGGTGAAAAGCAAGTAAGACGTTCTGTCATTCAGGTGGATAGAAAAGGTGTTTTCAATAATATCTTTTGATTGAGAAACCTCCGAACGATACATTATTGCAAAAACCGCACCGAAAACCCCTGTCATAATCAACAGCAACATTGATATACTTATTGCTAAAATCCTGCGTCTTAAATTTTTAATCATATATACTTTTCACCGACTTTGATATTTTTTACAACAATTAATGACTGTTTTATATCATTTATGTCTTAAATACAACTTAAAGTGGTATATTCATTCCGTTTTTTCATCAATAAAAACGGAATGACTATCACCGCCGATAATCGGCGGTGTGACGGCGTTAGCCGGCGAGCGTTGACATTGAATTCATTTCAATGTCAACAAGATTTACTATTAAAAATTTAAAAAAATATTGTCAGCAGATAGTTCTGTGGTATAAATATTTAAAAAAATATTGTCAATAGATATGTTCTGTGATATAATGTTGGGGAATAGCTGAAAATTAAAGTCAAATATATTAAAGAAATCGGATAAAATATGAAAAACTATGAGGTTATAATAATCGGCGGCGGCGTTGCGGGGTTATATGCGGCGTTGGCTTTACCACCCCATATACAAACAGCTGTATTGACGAAATATTCTTTTGAAGAGTGTAACTCCAATCTGGCACAGGGCGGTATTGCAGGGGTATGGGACAGTCCCGAGGACAGCATACTCTCTCATAAAAAAGATACCCTTAATGCCGGAGGTAACACAAACAGAATAAACGCCGTTGATGTTTTAGTCCGTGAAGCACATAATGATTTAGCGAATTTGGTTAATTTAGGTGTTGATTTTGACAAAGTTGATAATGACTACCACAGAACTTTAGAGGGCGGTCATTCACACAGACGTATATTCCACCGTAAAGATTATACAGGTAAAGAGATTTTATCCAAACTCTTTATTGCTGTTTCCAAGCGTTCAAATATTACTGTTTTTGAGAATGAAATTGTGTTGGGGATTAAGAAAAATGACCTTAACTTCTCTGTTTTAACTGCAAATAATACTTTTAATGCTCATTTTCTTATTATGGCAACAGGTGGAATAGGTCGTTGTTATAAATATTCAACTAATGCCTCTGCCGCAACAGGGGACGGCATTGCTTTTGCTTATGAGTTAGGAGCAAATATTAAAAACATTTCAAAGATACAGTTTCACCCTACCGCTTTCAAATGTGAACAAAAAAACAGACGATTGCTTATTTCAGAGGCTGTAAGAGGTGAGGGGGCATATCTCCTTAACTCAAAAGGCGAACGGTTTATGAGCGAATACGACCTCCGACTTGAACTTGCTCCGAGAGATGTTGTTTCAAAAGCAATGTATCAAGAGGGTTGCGACACTTTTTATATTGATATTACCCACAAACCCAAAACAGAGATAATTTCACATTTCCCTAATATATATAATGAATTGTTGAAATACGGTTTTGATATGAGTGTAGATAAAATCCCTGTTTATCCCTGTCAGCATTATCTTATGGGGGGAATAGATGTTGATATTAACGCCAATACTTCTGTTGAAAACCTTTATGCCGTTGGAGAATGTTCACATACGGGTTTACACGGCAACAACCGTCTTGCAAGTAATTCTCTTATGGAAGCTTGTGTTTTTTCAAGGCTTGCCGCCGCTGATATTGCCGTTAAAATCACAAAAAAAGACTTTTTGACTTGTGATTTTGATATAACTCAAACACCGCCTGAAATTCCTGAAGATTTAATGGATACTGTTCAGGATATTCTACAAAAAACATTTTTTATCGAACCGAATTTTGACATTTTAGAAGAAAATCTAAAAAAACTCAATGATATAAGAACAAAATATTTTTCGAGAGAATACTATGAAGAACACTATATGATAAAAAAATCTATTACAATTGTTTCATATTTGATTTTGGAGGAATTATGGTCTTATCACAACAATATATTGACGACATAATATGCACAGCCTTGACAGAAGATATTAACTATACAGATATTACAACCGATAATCTCTTTTTTGCAACTCATTTAAGCAACGCCTATCTCATTGCAAAAGACCGCGGTGTACTTTGCGGTATTGCTATGGCTTTAAGGGTTTTTGATATTGTGGGTAGTGTCAGAATAAAGAAACTTTTTAAGGATAGTGACAATTTAAAAAAAGGTGATATAATTGCAACGATGGAGGGGGAAACAAAATCTCTCTTAAAAGGTGAGCGAACAGTGTTAAATATCTTACAGCATTTGTCGGGTATTGCAACCTATACAAATAAATGCGTTAAGGCAGTTGAGGGAACAAACGCTGTTATTACCGATACTCGCAAGACTTTACCCGGGTTGCGTGCCTTGCAGAAATATGCGGTTACGGTTGGCGGCGGCAGAAATCACCGTTTTAATCTCTCTGATTGTGCTATGCTTAAAGACAATCACATTGCGGCATATAACGGTATTACGGGAGCGGTAAAAGAACTGCGAAAAAGACTCCCTCATACCGCAAAAATTGAGGTTGAAGTTACCGATTTTGAACAGTTAAGAGAGGCAATTGACAATAACGTTGAGATTATTATGCTGGATAATATGAGCCTTGAAGATATGACAAATGCTGGTGAGATTACCGCAAAAAGAGCATTGCTTGAGGCTTCGGGGAATGTTACCCTTGATAATATCCGTCAAGTTGCACAAACAGGTATTGATATTATCTCGTTAGGTGCTTTAACTCATTCCGTAAAAGCTTTTGATATTTCTATGAGGTTTGAAAAATAAATGTTAGAAAACAAAGACAAACACGCATACAGAAAAACAGATATGACAAAAACTATCATCTTTTGCGGTGTGGTTTTAATACTGTTTATTGTTGCAATACTATATTTCCCGATAATTTGGAAAGGCATTAAGAAATGTCTTACTGTTTTCCGTCCTATCCTTATCGGCGGTGTGATAGCATTAATTTTAAATGCACCTGTTAACAAACTGTCGCTGTTTTTCAGAAATCCTTTTAATAAGATTTATGATAATCAGCTTAGGCGGTATATTGCCAAGCAACGGAAAAAAGAGCCTGTTGAAATTACAAGACTGCCTTTTATAATGGCAATAGTGCTTATTTATATCTTAGTTATTGCAATTATTGCGGTTATAATTAATTTCGTTGTGCCGCAACTCATTGACAGCGTTCAGATATTCTCCGAAAACTTTGACAGTTATTATAATTCATTGCAAGAAGTTATTATGAACTCTCTTAAAAAACTTAATTCTTTAGGTATAGAGGGCTTAAAAACAGAGCATATCCTTGAACAATCCAAAATTCAGCTGAATAAATTTGCACAGAAAATCCCGGGCTTTATCCCAAAAGCCGGAGCATTTACCGCTAATATCGTAAGAATTGCAGTTGATGTCATTTTAGGTATAATCTTCTCGATTTATATCCTCTCTGCTAAACACGAATTGAAAATCAATGCACAAAAACTTTCAAAAAAACTTTTTTCACCCATTGCATACAAACGCATACACAAATACACTTCGCTTACTGTTGAAACTTTTGCAAACTTTTTTAACGGTCAGCTCCTTGAAGCGTATATCCTTGCAATGCTTTGCTTTATCGGTATGACAATTTGCGGTTTTGAATATGCAGTTATGATTAGTGTTATAATCGGTATTTCAAACCTCATTCCCATTGTCGGACCCTTTATCGGGACTATCCCCTCATTCTTGCTTATCTTACTCGTAAATCCTTCTCACGCTTTACTGTTCCTCTTGTTTATCGTTGCTTTACAACAATTTGAAAGCAATATTATCTATCCTCGAGTAGTAGGCAGTTCAGTAGGTTTACCGGCACTCTGGGTTCTCTTTGCGGTAATAGTAGGCGGTGGTTTCTTTAATATCATAGGTATGTTAATAGGTATACCCTTTATGTCAGTCATCTATTCAATAGTCAAAGATTTTATCGACAACAATGAACCGAAAGAAACAACAATTAACAATATTGGCAGGTAACACCCACAGGTGTTTCGGTGGGCAATGCCCACAGATATTCCGCGGCATTATTTAACTATATTGTAGATTTAACTACACGGTGGGCAATGCCCACAGCTATTCCGCGGCATTATTTAACTGTATTGTAAATTTAACTACACGGGCGAATATTATAAGAGTTTTAGAGGCGATTATGTTAAAAATTTTAGCGGTGATTATTTAATTGAAATATATTGAGGTAAAAGAATGAAATTTTTGTTTATCGGCGGTACGGGGACGATTAGTACTGCTGTTTCAAAAAGAGTTTTAGAACAGGGTAACGAGCTGTATCTCATTAACAGAGGTAACAGGGAAATACCCAAAGGGGCAATAAGTCTTAAAGGAGATATCAACGACGAAACAAGTATCTTAAAGCTTATTGATGGTATGAGTTTTGACAGCGTTGTGGACTTTATTGCTTTTACTCCCTCGCAAGTTGAAAGGGATTACAGGCTTTTTAACGGCAAAACAAAACAATTTGTGTTTATCAGTTCTGCCTCTGCTTACCAAAAGCCCCTGTCACACTATCTTATTACAGAGAGTACTCCCCTTGCCAACCCATATTGGGATTATTCAAGGAATAAAATAGCCTGTGAGGAATATCTTATTAAAATGTATCGTGAAAACGGTTTTCCCATAACAATTGTTCGCCCCTCTCACACCTATGACGAGCGTTCAATCCCATTGGGCGTTCACGGTTCAAAGGGCAGTTGGCAAGTTGCAAAACGTATGATTGAGGGAAAACCTGTTATTATTCACGGAGACGGTACGACAACTTGGGTTATGACACATAACTCGGATTTTGCAAAGGGATTTTGTCCGCTTTTGGGGAATATCAAGGCAATAGGCGAGAGTTTTCATATCACTTCTGACGAAGTCCTAACTTGGAATCAGATTTATACTTGTATTGCCAATGCGTTAAATGTTCCGCTGAAAGCCGTTCATTGTTCTTCTGAATTTTTAGCAAAACACAGTGAAGAAAATTTTACAGGTTCGCTTATCGGTGATAAAGCAAATTCCGTTGTTTTTGATAATTCAAAAATCAAGCGGCTTGCTCCCGATTTTGTTGCAACAAAGCGGTTTGAAATAGGTATCAAAGAAACAATTGATTATGTTCTATCCCACCCCGAATATCAAACCCCCGACCCCGAATTTGATTTATGGTGTGATAAGATAATAAATTATTTAAATGATTTCAAATAATTCGTTAAACCAACGTCAGCTGAAGTGCCAACTATGAAAACAGCTACGGAACTTCGAGAGGTATATTACTCTGAAATGAGTAGAAAAGAGAATAAAAAGGAGAAAAATATGAATAAAACTTTAACAGAGAAAATTTTAGATGCACATATAGTGGATGGTAAAGCTGAAAAAGGCAGTGAAATCGGAATAAGAATAGACCAAACTTTGACACAGGATGCAACAGGGACTATGGCTTATCTTGAATATGAGGCGATTGGTATACCGAGAGTGAAAACAGAGAGGTCTGTGGCATATATTGACCATAATACATTGCAGAATGGTTTTGAAAATGCTGACGACCATAGGTTTATAGGTAGTGTTGCTAAGAAGTACGGCATATATTATTCACGACCGGGTAACGGAATTTGTCACCAAGTCCATTTGGAACGTTTCGGTATTCCGGGGAAAACGTTAATCGGCTCTGACAGTCACACACCTACAGGCGGCGGTTTGGGTATGCTTGCTATCGGTGCAGGAGGACTTGACGTTGCGGTTGCAATGGGCGGCGGTGCTTATTATATCACCTATCCTAAAGTGGTTAAAGTGGAATTGAAAGGCAAACTCAACGATTGGGTTTCCGCAAAAGATATTATTCTTGAAGTGTTACGCCGTATGACTGTTAAAGGCGGCGTGGGTAAAGTTATTGAATATACAGGTGAGGGTGTTAAGACATTATCTGTTCCCGAGAGAGCAACAATTACCAATATGGGTGCGGAATTGGGAGCAACAACTTCTATCTTCCCCTCTGATGAAATTACAAGGGAGTTCCTTGCGGCACAAGGCAGAGAACAACAATGGGTACCCCTTGCCGCTGACGAGGACGCAGTTTATGACGAAGAAATATCCATTAATTTGAGAAATCTTGTTCCCCTTGCGGCTTGTCCTCATTCCCCCGACAACGTTAAAACTATGGACGAAATTGGGGAGATTAAAATAGACCAAGTATGTATCGGTTCTTGTACTAATTCCAGTTTGTTGGATATGCTTAAAGTTGCTCATATACTTAAAGGCAAAACAGTACATCCCGACGTATCATTGTCAATTGCTCCCGGTTCAAAACAAGTGCTGACTATGCTTTCAAAATGCGGTGCTTTGGACACAATGATTGATGCAGGAGCGAGAATTTTAGAATCTGCTTGCGGACCTTGTATCGGTATGGGGCAATCACCCAACAGCGGCGGCATATCTTTGAGGACTTTTAACCGTAACTTTGAGGGACGTTCAGGTACGAAAGACGGTCAGATTTACCTTGTTTCTCCAGAAACAGCGGCGGTTTCCGCAATAACAGGTGTATTTACAGACCCTCGCACTTTGGGTGAAATGCCTAAATTTGAATTGCCCGAAAAATTTGATGTTAATGATAACATGATTACCGCTCCCGCTGTTCCGAAAAATCAGGAAAATCCGGAGAGTATTGCAGAATTTGCAGAAGATGTTGAAATTTTGAGAGGTCCGAATATTAAACCTTTCCCGAAAACAACACCCCTTGCTGAAAATCTTCAAGCAAAAGTATCCCTTAAAGTGGGAAATAATATTACAACAGACCATATTATGCCTGCCGGTGCGAAAATTTTGCCTTTACGTTCAAATATCCCGGCCATCTCCGAACATTGCTTTACCGCTTGTGATACCGAATTCCCGAAAAGAGCAAAGGAGTTGGGGAGCAGCGTTATTGTGGGCGGCGCAAATTATGGGCAAGGCTCAAGCCGTGAACACGCCGCACTTGCACCGCTGTATTTGGGAGTTAAGGCGGTTTTGGTTAAATCTTTTGCAAGAATTCACCGTGCGAACCTTATCAATGCGGGGATTTTACCGCTGACTTTTGTTAATGAAACTGATTATGACAAAATATCTCTCCTTGACGAAATTTCTTTGGATAATTTGCGTGAAAAAATCCAAAAAGGCGAGAGTGAGTTAACCCTTAAAGTGGGTAATGAGGAAATAAAAGTACTTTGCGAGCTTACAGGCAGAACAAAGGATATTATTCTTGCGGGCGGACTGCTTGATTATACTCGTGCGAAAGTATAAAATAATAAAAATAAAATTACACCAACAATTAACTGTTGGTGTAAAGTTGTTGATATATAAAAAGTAACAAGGGTAATGTCAGCTAAGTTGCAAAGAAAGAAAACGACTACGGAACTTCGAGAGTTATAACTCTGAAAAGAATAGAAAAGAAAAAAGAACTTCGAGAGTTGCATAACTCTAAAAACAAGAGAAAACCAAAAAAGTCAGCTAAGTAGCAAAGAGTAAAAACACAAGTAGAGAACTTTGAGAGTTGTATAACTCTAAAAACAAGAGAAAACCAAAAAAGTCAACTAAGTTGCCAAGAGTGAAAACAACTACGGAACTTCGAGAGTTGCATAACTCTGAAAAGAATAGAAAAGAAAAAGAAAAAATGGAAAATGTACATCAAGGACACAGAGAAAGACTGCGACAGAGATTTTTAAATGGGGAAAGTTTGCAAGACCACGAGTTGTTGGAATTGTTGTTGTTTTATGCTATTCCGAGAGGGAATACAAATGAAATTGCACATTTGTTAATGGAGCGGTGCAGTGGGTTCAGCGGAGTTTTTAAGTCGGATATATCTCTTTTGTCTGCTACATCCGGTGTTGGAATTAATTCGGCGTTGTTGTTGAAATTGGTGCTTGCTTGTTGTAAAAGATATGACGAGCAAGAGCTGAAGAAACAAGGTGTTATAAAATTTGACCGTTTGACAGAATATTTCATCCCGAAATTTATCGGTGAAACCGCAGAAAAAGTATTATGTGTTGCCTTAAATGACGATTTAAATATCTTAGGTTGCGGAGTAATTTCAACAGGTTCAATAAACTTAGCACCTGTCAATGTCAAGAATATAGTAAAATTTGCATATTCATACAACACACCATATATAGTATTAGCACACAACCACCCCAACGGCGACCTAACCATTACTGAAGATGATATTTCCACCACTCGTTTCCTCACCAACACCCTCCGACCTGTCAACGTAATCCTTCTTGACCATATAATAGTCGCCGCCGACAAAGCTTATTCAATGAAATTTTCCGGCAATATGTTTTTTTCTATTATATAGTTGAAGTTCGCAACTATCGAAGTTCCCTAATTCTTTTCATAGTTGGCGTTCTTCAGGCTTTGGTTTGACTTATTTCCTTTTCTACTCGTTTTAGGGAACAGCACCTCCCGAAGTTCCCTAATTCTTTTCATAGTTGGTGTTCTTCAGGCTTTGGTTTGACTATATATAAAAATCCCCTTTTTCAAAGGGGATTTTTTAAGCTTACTGTGTTGGATATTTGTTATTGTGAGCGGCAAGGATAGTACACCAAAGCCTAAGAAGTGCCAACTATGAAAATAACTACGGAACTTCGATAGGTGTAATACTCTAAAAAGAGTAGAAAAATAAATCCCCTTTGAAAAAGGGGATTTTTCACATACAGTCACGCCAAG
>JAISIJ010000428.1 GCA_031262245.1 Oscillospiraceae bacterium
TAAGTCGTAAACAATTTGAAGAAATAAAAGCAGAATTATTATCTGCAACAAAAGCCACAAGACCACGAAAATACAACATTTATGACGTGTTTTGTGCGATACTTTATTTCGTAAAAGAGGGCTGTTCTTGGCATGCAATTCCGCACGATTTTCCGAATTGAACAACGGTTCGCTATCATTATGACATTTAGTCAAAATCGGACGAAAATGACGAAAGTTTACTCGACAGATTTTTGCGAAAAATTAGTTTAAAATGAACGTAAAAAACATGGGAGAAATTCACAAACAACAATGATTATTGTTGTTTCAAAAACCATAGAAAATGCCGATACTGCTGAAGAAAAATGCTATGATGCAGATAAAAAAGATGTATTATAAATTTCATAATCGGAATATAATTCACAAGTTTCGATGCCGTGCCTGTGTTGTTATGTGCAAGCCGTAATCGCTGAAACTTATTACACAAAACACGTCATAAATGTCGTATTTTCGCGGTCTTGTGGCTTTTGTTGCAGATAATAATTCTGCTTTTATTTCTTCAAATTGTTTACGACTTATGTCGCTCGGATATTTTCTTCTCATTCCTTTATTTTATCACATTTCTACTCGTTTGTCAAGTTGCTGAACAGGCTTTAAGTCGCATTTCAACATAAAATCAAATTGCTATAAAATATTTTTCTTTAGAGAAGGTTTCATAAAGATACCTTCCACAAAAATAAAACAGGGCAATAACGTGTAACAAAAAAATCCCCTTTTCTTATTTTAAGAATACTATAAAAAACAGACCTCATTGAGGTCTGTTTTTTTTGCTACTGCATCTTCTTGTGAAAATGTTTTGACTTTAAAGACTCGCCTACTGTTGTCACAAAAATAAAACTAATAAAACGAAATAACAAGTACACTAAAATATAGAATAAAATTTAATTTTCAGAGGTATTATGTTTTATTTTATATTTCACAAAATCTGCTTTGAATTTTAGTAGGGATATTTCACAGGCAAATTGCTATTTAGTTAAGATTATACAAAGCACGCATTAAAAATATGCGTGTTTTTTTGATAAATAGTAAAAAATAATGTATTTTTTGCAGAATTATCTTGAAAAAGTTTTTAAAAGGTGGTATAATGTTGAAAAGGGAGATGGCATTATGCTGATAGATATAGCGATTGTTGATGATAACGAACATTTTTGTTTTCAGTTAGAAGAAATGTTGCTTGAATATGAAAAAACTTCAATTTATAAGTTTAATATTGAGGTTTTTAACTCGGGGCAAAAGTTGATAGAATTCACCAAACAGCCCGAATATAAAACGAATTTGTTGTTTCTTGATATTGAAATGCCCGGAATTAATGGGGTTGAGGTTGGCAGGCAACTTAGTGAAATTTTGAAAAATAATTTTATTCAGATTGATTATGTTACTCATAATGATTCTTATGTGAAAGAGTTATTTGAAATTCGACCAATGGGTTTTGTTGATAAGCCTATAACGAAAGAAAAAATTTATAAGCAACTGAATATTTATATAGATGTTTATTGCCGTAAACCGCAATATTTTGAATATGGGAGTAAAAAATCGACAGAGAAAATTGAGATTAAAGAAATATTGTATATTGAAAGTCAATCACACAGCAATGTAATTTTCTTATGCAACGGCGAAGAAATTTCGTATAGCGGTAATCTGTGTGATGTGCTTTCTTCCGATTGCGGAAATTGCTTTATTCAGATTCACAAATCTTTGGTTGTTAATAAAATACATATAAAAGCTTATAAGAAAGATAATGTTATTTTAAGTGACAACAAAGAAATATTGATTAGTAAGCATTATAAAAAAGCCGTAAATGAATATATTTTAAATGTGGATAATAATTTTTAGGTGATTGTATGGAAACTTTGCTTTATATTTTTTCAAATGCTTTCAGGATTTATGTGTTTTATGATTTTTCAAAAGTATTTTTCGTGAAGAAACGAGAGAATATAAATAAATACATTATTTTAATGGGGTATATTTTCTTCTTTTCTGTGAACACGTTATGCGAGTTATTTTATCATACTATTTTTATAAATATTCTCTCAAATTTATTACCTTTTTTCTTTATTTCAACATTTTATGATGAAAGGGCATTGCGAAAATTAATCGGCGGGGTATCAATATTCGGGATAGGAATGTTTTGTGATGGAGTTGTATTTTTAGTTTCTCAAAAACTGAATTTTACATCTGTTGTTATTTCAAGTAGTATGATAACAGTTTTATTTTTCTTTTTATGTGAAATGCTGATAAAAAACTCAGTTAAAAAGCCGAATTTTATTACAATGCCTATTGCATTTTCTTACTATTTATCGTTGTTTTTTATACCAACAGGCAGTATTGTAGTGGGTTCTCTGATAATTACAAAACTGGATTTTACATCGATTGTTACTGCAATATTCTTGTTTCTGCTTAATGGCGTTGTGTTTTACCTATATAATGGCATATTACACACTTACAGCGAAAAATACGAAAATAAGATTTTACGGCAATCAGTTGAAAGTTACAGAAATGAATACAAATATTTATTTGAATCCAATACTAAAATTCGTGTTTTGAAGCACGATATGCTTAACCATTTAAATACAATATTGAATTTTATTGAAAAGGGAGATATTGAAAAAGCTAAGAAACATATTATTTCGGCAAGCAATTTCATTGCAAGAAAAAGTCAGTTAGC
>JAISIJ010000454.1 GCA_031262245.1 Oscillospiraceae bacterium
CTTTGTGATATAGCACCGCAAGTTTATATGGATGCTGTTTTTACAAATGCGAATATGCCTCCTTTTGTGGATAATTCTTTTGCTTATCTCACTTCCGTTATTCCTGTCATTTTTCCTGACGATTTTAATTATTCACCTATTTATGAATATTTTAATCCGGAAAATAAATATATCATCTTTGATTTTTATGCAGAACTTAACAGAGTGTTTAAATGTGAAATAGCTGAAGAAGCATTTGCTTTAATTAATAATTATATTGAGCAATCTATCACAGCAACATCTGATATAAATGCTTTTTTTGTTGAGTACAGAAAATATGCAGAAGCGTCTATGTATAGAAAACAAAATCGTGCAATCAACTTTCTTTCAATTGCAATAAACGACATAATAAGCTGTGAAAGTCGTATGCAAAATATCCATAATGCCGATTCTGATTTTGAAGAACTCTATAATAAGTTTGTTGATATGGTTTCACAAAATCAAGCTGTTAATCTTGAGAATTTATCATCACTTAACAGATTTTCAAATGTTATTAAGAACTATACCGGCAGTAAAATAATATCGGTTGAAAAAAAAGAAGATATTATACTTGATAAAATCGTTGATGATAACGGTAAAGTACTTTCAGTAAACGGTGTGAAAATTGTCGGGTCTGTTGTTGTTGACGGTATTCTCTTTAGCGGGAATTATACCATAGGGAAAAGTCCTGACGGTTTATATAATACATCTATTGATATAAACTGCGATAGGGATTTGTTCCCGAACGGTTTGTCGTGGCTTAAGTTTAATAACCCCGGTATTAATATAGAAATTCCCGAAAGCGGACAAAATCCGATGGGGACTGTTTCAGGTATGGTTGAGAAAATACAAATGGCACTTGAAATGGATATTATTCCGACAAATGGTATAAGACATATAAAAGGCGGATTTTCGGAAGCTATGACAGCAACAGAGGCTTTTTCAGCTTTTACCGGCGGTGTTGATTTCTTAGCTGAATTGCCTGAACCTCTGCGAAATCTCGGCGGTATCGGTATCAAGACATTTAATATCTGCTATGATGCAAAAAAATCTAAAGTTGTATCTTTCACGCTCACACTCGGTGTAGCGAGTGCTTGGACGATACTTAATAAACCTCTCTTAAAAGTAAATCCTACTATCACATTAACCATATATAATCCAACTGATTTTACAAACCGCAAATTCGCCATAAGGCTTGAGGGTGATTGTTCTTTAGGCGAAGAAGGTAACGGTACATTCAAGATGATTGGTGCATATCCGCCGTTATCGCTCAGTTTAACGCTTACAAATGAACTCGACGTACAAAAGCTTTTAAAAGAATTTGACATTGATTTTGATTCCGCACTGAAGATTACTGCCCTGACTGCGTCTGTGAAACCATCCGAAAAGCAGTATAGATTTACTGTTGCAGTAGGCGAAGTTTTGGAATTGGGAGAAAAATTTAAAATAAATTCGCTGTCACTCCATATCGGTCAGAATAACAGCGGTTTTCAGGCAGCATTTGCAGGTTCAATCACCATATGCAAGGTGAACGGTTATGCTCACGTGCGTTACAGTACAAGCGGAGGTTGGATACTTGCTGCAGGAGTGAGTTTCGGTAAAACTCCTGTTAAGGCAGAAGCACTCATTAACAATTACGGTGACGACAATATTTGTTTTTTAGATGTAAACGGCAGTGATGCACCGAACCCTATGCTCGGACACGTTGATGTTTCATATGCAATGAAAACCGGAGCTTGGAGTTTGTCTGCGGCAGCGGAAAATATTATATTGCCTTTCATACCTAATGTTGAAATGTCAGCTTCCCTTGATATCGGCAGAGATGAGACGTCAAAATTTTTCTGTACGCTATCAGGAGAAGTAGTATGGGAAAAAATAGACATTCGTGTCAGCTATTCTTATAAAACAGGGGAAAATTGCTTTACTTTAGAATGGAATGGATTTATCGGAAAGATAATAAAATCTGCTGAACTTTATTATGCCGAACTTGATATTCATATAAATTTCGGTAATATGGTTGAAACAATGGTTGGGTGGGTTACAGGCGGAAGTTTTGGTTTGGACGAACCTTGGGGCAGTTTTTTAAATAGTATAGAAATTAAATGTCAACTCCGTTACGATTTTAACAGTAAGAGTGTTTCGCTGAATCTTTTATTAGAAAAAGTAATTGAACTCGGTTTTGCACAAATAAAAGGAATTTCCCTCGAATATAAAAATGGGGAGGACGGTAAAAAAGGTGCATTTATCAGTCTTGACGGCAATTTTCCATGGCTTAGCATTACGAATGACAGTATGGGAAACAATGCAAACAAACTCGGTTGGGATGCCTCAAAACCAAATTCCGCTCCCGCTCCAAATGGTAAAGGTAATGCGTATTTCAACTTGCGTATGCTTATTTTAGGGCAACATTTTGACCTTTTTAATGGCAACAACCCCGATAATATTACTGCGGTTATGGACGCTCTCAAGAATATTACACCTGATTTTTCTCCAAAGGCAAAAGCTGATATAGGCTGGGTTGCGGCTATTGATTTCGGCGTACTCAAGCAAGATAACGGAGAATATCTTGTTGATACACAAGTGGTTTTTTATGACCCGAATCTCTATGCATTGCGTGTATCAGTACACGGAATATTAAATGGTTTGGTGTTTGAAATACTGTATCGGAAGATTAATGATACACTCGGTGTATTCAAAGGTACCGTTACATTACCCGATAAAATACGATATCTTAATCTCGGTGCATATAAACTTACGTTGCCGATATTATCTGCCGAAATTTATACAGACGGTAGCTTTCGTATTGACCTTGGTTTTCCGATAGGCGGAGATTTCTCACGTTCATTCTCATTTGAAGGAATGGCAGGACCGATACCTATTATCGGTGCCGCCGGTATTTATTTCGGCAGATTGTCCGGTAATGCCGGGGCGGAAAATGTGCCGCAAACCTCAAACGGCATATTTAATCCGATTACCGTTTTCGGTTTCGGAATAAAATTCGGTATTGGAAAATCCATTGATGCAGGTATATTAAAAGCGGGATTCAGCTTAACTATGACCGCTGTTTTAGAGGGAGTTTGTGCTGAATTTTCAAGTTTTTCAGGCGATATTCGTTGTGATTATTATAATGTTTCCGGCTTATTAGCTATTTCCGGTGCACTCTACGGTACGGTGGATTTTGTCATTATATCCGCCTCGGTTTCAGCTGCAATCAGTGTTAATGCAAAATTTACATTTGAGGCATACCGTGCAAGCCTTATTAACCTAAGCGTAGATATTTCTGTGAGTGCATCACTTAAAATTAATCTTTGGCTTTTCTCAATTAATATCAGTTTCAGTTTCAGTGCACATATTGAAACGTCATTTACTATTGGCGAAAACAGTACTGCACCTTGGGATAACGCTATCAGTAATAAATTACCTTTGCAGATAGACTACAATATTACACTTAATTTTAATAACCTCATTCCCGATGGTACGATAACGAATTGTATCGGTTATATATCACTTCCATTGTCAATATCATATACTCCGTCACCATCTGTTACTGCCGCATTATTATTAACTCTTGATAACGAGAGTTTCAAAGCGTTCTCAAAAACAGCCGCTTGTTTTATTATTGCGGCGGCAAGTGAATCGGGAACGATTGCTGACATAATGAATACAACCCCCGATGCTGATTTTATCAACGCTGTTATATCGCTATTTGATAATGAGATGATTTTTGATGTTGATATTATAAATCGTTTTTTGAGCGATTTTATTAATATAAATATCGTATCAGAGGAAATGCTTAAAGATACAAATGCCGAAAATATAGATATAGACGGTGTGTTCTTCCCTTTTTCTCCGAATACAATCGTCAATGGTAAACGCTTAAGCAGTTGTTCAGTTCTCTCATCTGAAGATATTGAGCATATGAAAGAAATGTTCCGTGAACTTGCACTCACGGTTGAAAATGAAACAGCACCTTCGTTCGGGCGAATAAAGAATAATCAAAATAATAATATTTCGGCTTCTGAACGAATTTTCTGTGATTGGTTTATTTTCACCGAAAAACAAATTTTGAAAGCAATTGCCGCATATGCTGACGGAACCGAAAAATTATCAGATATTCTTGCAAAAATAAACTACGACAATATAGGCGGTATGATTTCGAGATATAATCTGCACGGATTGCGTATAACTCTTGAAGACGGCGAAAAATCTATTGCAGAACTTGCGGGAACATATTTTTATAATGTTTTACCAACTGCAACATATACTTTTTCTTCTGATATAAATTGGTTTACAATACCGGAACAATATACAGTTGTACCGGAAAGTGAATTATACCAAAAATTATCAGCATTTTTACAATACGAACAATTCAAACCGATTTATTCAGTTACAAACGAAACGCCTATGCAATTGCCGCAATCGGTCGGTTTTGCACCTGCTACATTAATGTGTAACAGGGCTGTATGGCTTATTCCGGATGCTTTGCCCAAAGGCGGAGAATCTTATAATCTTAAAATAATACCCGTAAATGATGCAGATACATTTGCCACACCAACAGTAAATCTTGCCGCACTGATTACAATAAGAGTTCGCAAAACGGAAATACCCGGTTTGTATCTGATTTTAGGGAGCAGTGATAGCAATACTAAAGCTATGTCCGATATAGTGAAAAACAATTTAAATGTTACCGAAATACGTATTTACTGTACTTCAGGTACGGCATACACCGAGTTAGAAATGTATTGTCTGGACATTGTAAGATTGGACCTATCAACAGTTACACATCCACCTGAATCCAATAAATTTGAGGACAGCGATTACGGGCATATTTGCAAACGGCTTTTTGAGGCAATTGTAACAAACAACGGCGGTTATTATTTGGTTATGCCGTCAAAAAACAATCCGAATGTGTTCAATGAAAGCGGCGAAACAACATTAAGTTTTATTTTCACATTTGATACTGCAACAGATATTAATATAACTGCACCTGCTGTTACGGCGGTTATATCGGATACTTCGGGTGCACAGGAATTTATGCTTATAGCAGAAGCTTCAAAAACTATACGCTATATGTCAGAAACAGCTGCCGCAGTATCGGTTGTTAATATAGGATATGAGATTAAGCGAGATTTTCTTGTTTCACATACAAATGAAACAGATATAGCAAAATATATCGACAATAATTTTTCGCTCTTCCGTTATCGTGTTGAGCAAAACGGAGATTTTTCAGGTAGTGGTTATTCTGCACCTATGTCAGAAACAAATGGTGTATATAAATTCACTATACCGACCGATACACTTGCAGGCGGAAATTACGCTTCAGTCGGCAAGACTATTATAATTCGCGGTGAATGGCTTGATATGTTCGGCGGTACGGCGAGTAAATCTTTCACCCTTTCTGCTATATGCGGATATAAAGATTCGTTGACTTCTGTTAGTGAATATCCCTATACCCAATTTAACTTTGATATAGACAATTCTAATGTAATTTTAACTTGTGAACCAGCCGATGCGGCAGAGATTGATATCAACAATCTTCAAGGCATACTCCGCAAATTCGACCGCATTATCAGAGAACTCAAAGATAAAAACGGTATAAATATAACTTTTACCTGTGATGTGTTGGCAGCCTCAGGTGCTGTAACATTGCTTGATTGGGTTATCGGTATACGTACCTATTTCGCAGAGAATATCGGGCAGCCTGTTTGCAAAACAAAGCCGATTTATACTGCAAGTTATCCTATTTTACGCATACAAAAAAATGATGTATTTTCATTTATACCGATAGCCGCTGCTATAAATATCAAGCGGAACGGTTGTGTTCAAGCCGGTTTTGAAAAAGTAGCAAATGTAAGTCAAATTAACTGTAACGTGCCTGTTGTAGGCGACCTTCGTGCCTTTGCCAAGAGGTATGAAAATGTTGTTAACGGTGTGAGGGTTGTTGGTAGCGGAGGACAACATAAAGGCGATATATATGAAGTGAGTAGGCTTGAGGGTTTTATAAATTTCGGAGATGCCGGAATATTCGCTCCTCCCCCATTATTTGATGCACTATTTACCGGGTCGGCACAGGGGTATAGTTATAAAAATCAAGTTCTTTCCAAAAAAACGCTTTCTTATATCAGCACGGATTTAAGCAGATTGTTAGCTAATGCATTTAATATTATTGACGATGTATTTGTTCCTGATATAACAGCCGCCGCTGTATATGCTGAATATTCATTTGACCAAATTGAAAAATTAAAAACATCTATTGCCGAATCACTCAGTAAGCGTCTGCAAGCATTGTTTGCTGATGAGCAAACTGTCCCGTTTGCAAAAGCAGTTGAAGTTTTCAAACAGACCCTCCTTTATAAACTGTCAAGCTTTTTTGATACAAAAAGCGTTTTGAGTATACCGGTATCCGTTTTATGTAAGCTTGATAATGCACGCATATACGGTGCTGTAGTAGGAGAAACAAAAGCGGCAGGGCTTGATTTCGGTACGGTAAAAATTGACCTCTGCGGTGATGCGACTGAAACCGCTGTTATAGTTAAGGCGGCAGATACCATTCGTTCAAGTGACGGAGATGTTATGCCATATGCAAATATAAAATTTGGGCTTGATATAACACATATTGAATGTGATGTTGAAGAGATTACTGATGGTTTCGTTTATTCCGACTGGTTTGGAGGAGTGGCGGACGGTAATATAGTCAAGCTCCTTGATGCTGAATATGATTTGCCGTTCCCGGAAAGCTTTTTCCCGGAAACCCCGTTTTTATCCGAACAGTCATTTGTTTATGATGTTAATTTCTGTGCCTCCTATCGTTTTACTTTTACCAAATCATATCATTATCCTCAAGTTAAGGATAAGATTAAAGTTACCTATAACACCGAATTAACAGATAATGACGCTGTCAATCCTCTGGTTGATGCAATTGCCGCTTTTGATGGTGCAGGTGCTGATATAATAGCAGAATTGAAAACTGTTTCAGCAAATGTACTTAAGTCCTACCCTGCAACGGATGAATATAAAATGCAGTTTGCCAAAGCCGCCGAAGCATTGATTACACTAATGACAGGTCTTGATAATGCACTCAAAAACCAAACGTTTGTAGATAAAAATAGTGAACAATCTCCACAGAACGATGATACCGTAAGTTTTACCGTGTCCGAAAGTTCAGACAACGGAGATTTTTCAATACAGATTGATGTTCAGGGCATTATACCCGAAATAGACGGATATGTAACGGAAAAATCAGATGTTGAATGTTGCTATAAATTCAAGAAAAATAATGTTTATCTCACCGCAGCTGACGGACAATCGATTATGGATAGAAGTTATATATTGCCGTCACGTAAAATTCTCTCCGCAAAATCTGCTGTTGCAGAAATTATTTGTGAAGCAAACCGTAACCTCGTTCCCTTACGGGAAACCTCTTCTGAATTTATACTCACAACTGACAAGGCTACGTTTAGTTCTTCTGCAAAATGCTCATTTATCGTTTCCGATTTAATTAATCTTAATGAGCGTTATACCAATGATGATATAAAAGCTCTTATTAAATGCTTTTTTAATGAGGTGACAGAGGGTAAGTCGGTTAAAACAGCAGCAGAGTGTCGAGTTGTTCTCAAAAACGGAGCAGAAATGCCTTTATTTATGCAAATTCCGACTGTAGCCTGTGCCGATGATTTAGCGGCTCATTTTACAGAGAGAATTATGCGTTTTGGAGAAACCATTCCGGCTGCATTGAAAGACAATACTTATACATTCAGGTTAAGTTTTCGTTTTGAAGATGTTCTTGAAATTATGAATGTTTATGTATCTGTTTTTGATTTTAATTAATAAGTTAACTATATTATATCACTTTTCCATTAACAAGTCAAGTATATTCTGTCAATATTACACAAGTTTCGTCATTCTTCATTCTGTTCTTCTTTAATCAAATTCTGCACATAAACCCCACCCAAAATTTGTTGGGTAATAAAGATATGGTAAATAAATCTAAACTTAAACAAAAAAACACCCACACAAATAAAATCGACTTGTTTTAATCCAATTTTATTTGTATGGGTGCGTTAAATTGCTGAAAAAATAATAGAGTTATACTTATTTCATCTGATATTAAGAAATAAATCAGTCGTAGTATTTTGCTATTCTTTTATACAACCATCTGAAATCGTCAGCATAATAGTCGTTCTTTGCCGATGTCTTATCGGATTTTCGGTACAAAATATAATCTTTTAATACCTCATAACAATTATAAACCTTATTGCCCTCGTCAGAATTTATAAATAGACTTAAAGGTAAGTAGTGTTTTCTGACAAGTATTCCCCATTGTTGCATAGTAGAAATAACAAGCAAAATTTTAAACTTGTCTTCTGAATTGATTTTTGCATAATCAACATTGTGACCTATTGGTAAATCTTTTTGCACATATTCACGAGCCTTAATAAAATCTTCATTTCGGAAATACTCAAAACATTGGCGTATTGTTTCGCCTCGAATACGCCAATAATTGAGAACAACCATAAATGCACTTGTAAGAGTTGCAATAACTGTTACTATTGTCAGAAACATTTCAAATGTCAATATAATATCTCCATTGTTATATAGTATTTAAAATTTTAGTATTCTCTTCAATATGAGAAACTATTTTTATAACTACATCTTGTAATGAACTATTTATTATACTTTTTATTTCAATTGGTGTTAATCCATTAGTATTCGATTCTTCAAAATAATCATAATTAGCATAAGTTACCCCTGAGATATCAGTTAATAAGCAAAATCCCTTAGTACGTGGTTTTAAAATAATAGTATGCTTTCTGCCTAATTTACCAATAGACATTCCGAGTTCAAATATAACATTATCTCTTGCAGTTACTTGCTCAATATTATAATTTTTAAAAATAGTGTTAGTAGAGCAATTGTATATCCACTATTTTCATAAAGATTTTGAAATTTATTTTCTAAATTTTGTATAGTTGTTTCAGATAGTTTGAAAACATTGTCTGACCAACATATAGTTTCATATTCAGCTTCAGCAAGTTTTATGTTAGTATTTAATAATTTTTTTAGCGAATTAGCATAATTTTTTCCTTGAGAAGAAGATATAATGAATATTTCTTTTTTCATAATAATCAATAATCCTCGTGGTTAAAAGTTTCTTCGCATCCGTCTATTAGCATAGGTGCTCTGCCAAAACATTTTAAAAGTTTGGTAAAACAAATAACCTCTTGATGTGTTAATCCCGCTTTACAAAAACGGACTTCCGTAATATCTTCCTGTATAGCTTGGGCTATATACGATTTTAAATCCTCATTAGATACTAAAGCATCATTAAAGTCTTCCTCAATTTTATTTGGGTTGTCAAGTACAGCTGGACTTAAAGAAGCGGCAATTATACCTTTCATTTTACTTATTGAACAAATTATGTCCGGTGGAACTTTTTTATTAATACATTCTGCTTCATTCGCAATTACCAAAAATGAAGCATGCTTTTTATCATTATTGCTCATAAAACCACTCCTCACTTTGTTTTACATTTGTAATTGTATTAAATAGCAATTGAAAAATTATATCCCCTGCACCGCTTACACCTCCTATTCTTTCCATTGTATTACGAAGCTCTTTTTGTCCCCCAGCATTCATTTTTTTAAAACAAGCAGTGCCGTTATTACAAACATCTGGCATACCTACATATACGGCATCTAATCGAGTATCCAGTCTATTTACAATTCCGGGTGCGTGACTTGTTATAATCAATCGAGGGTCGTTTTTTGTGTTTTTTGAATTG
>JAISIJ010000487.1 GCA_031262245.1 Oscillospiraceae bacterium
TTCCCACAATGCGCCTGTGTTAGCGCCGTCGCCGCGCAAGCCGTAAATCGCCGTTTCGCCTTTGATTTTTATTTTAGGTTGCATATTATTTATCCTCCATAACTTTCCGTAATCGGAAACGCAGTGTCATACCATAAAAAATCATATGCAATATTTCAAATAGTCGTCATCCCATAACTGCACTTCAACATAGCCATTGTTTGTAACTTCATCGATAAAACTTTTAATATCACATTCAGGATATTGCTCCATAAGCGATTTAAGCGTTTGTTTTGTATGCATTGTGAGCTTTTTTTCCTTTATATAACGACTGCTGTCACCCAATGTGAAACTAACCGCGTGATCGGGAATATCTTGGAGTGAAATCTTTTTTGTTATTCCGTTGTCAAACCAGTTACATAAGTAATCGCTGCCATGTAAAACAAAATAAAGCGGGTGTAATTCCTTAGGTTTACCGCCCATTTCTATAAAAGCTTGGTACAGATATTTATCTAATTCAACCCGTCGGGGATAATAATTCTCAAAATCAGCAAAACGCCAAAATGCAGTTTTCCCGCTGTTTTCTTTGGCGATTTGCGAAGCAAAAGAAAACGCTTCGCACTTTTCAAGGCGCATAATATTCTTAAACGGGGTGCAATTTTCGTGACAATAATGCACTATGTACAAATCATCTATCCTTATCATAATAATCTTCCTTTTACACTGTTCTGAAATTGATAATATTCCCGTCCGGGTCGCGGAATTGGAAAGAACGCGCTCCCCAAGGGTGAGTCGTCGGTTCATTAAGCGTAACCGCGCCGAGAGCAAGAACGCGAGCGTATTCTGCGTCAACATCGTCAACGTTAAAGCAAATAATCGTGTTTTCGGATGCTTTGCAGTTCACATAAGAGAAAACCGAATCACCATCCGCAATATCCGCCGCGTCAATTGTCAGCGATAATCAGCCGATATTGACGGATGAATGATATTCACTCTTTTCGCTTGCGGTTTCATTAAAAAGTTTCTCGTAAAATTCCACGAGGTTGAGTACATCATTGCTTATCAAGCATAGGTCGGTAAATTGTGCGGTCATTCTTTAATCCTACAAATCTTTCTAAAGCACATTTTCGTCTAACCATTTCGCAACACCGTCTTCATCATTTGTTCCGCAAACATAGTCTGAAACAGCTTTCACTTCATTAAGCGCGTTTGAAACAGCAACGCCGATTCCACAGTTTTTGAGCATTTCCAAATCGTTAAAATCATCGCCGAAACAAACAATTTCGGAGTTATTAATCTGCAGTTCTTTTGCAAGCAGACAAGTTGCGTTCCATTTGGTTGCAAGCTTATTTGCTATAAAAATCAAAGGGTCGCGAATAAGTTGTGCATAAAGCGTTTCCGGCAGGTGTTCCCTTATGGTTTGAAATATTTCTTTTCCGGCGCGCAGGCAGATTTTATCGGCGGGAATGTCCGGCAGATTATCAAATCCATCATAAGAAGTTCCCGCCCAATAATCGGATACATCGCAGTTTTTATAGGCTCTGTCGCTGTATACAACCCACATTCTCATATCATGAAACTCGCTTTTTAATTGATGAACAATATCCTTCACCGTGTGCGCATCAATGCCGAATTTCGTTTCAGATATTTCATCGTGATATACCGCGCTTCCGTTGTTGAGGATAATAACATCCGCAAGGTCGGCAATGTCGAGTTCGTCTACACGATTTTTGGGTCGTGCCGTAGCGAATACAACTTTTATACCGTGTTTGCGGTAACGTGTTAAGATTTCGAAAGTGTATTCAGATATGGTATGGTCGCTTCGCAAAAGCGTTCGGTCAAGGTCGGTGACTATCATTTTTAGGTTCATTCGCCGCCTCCCATTCCTCAATAAATCGACGTATATTCAGTTATAGTTTTACCTTTTCAGTATACATCAATAAAAGCCATCTGTCAACACCATATTCTATAATTTCTTCAAAAATCTCGTTAAGACTATTCTGTAAAAACAGCCCGCAATAATTATTGTATTGTAGTTTTATTTACATATTAGAAATACAAAGTTTTTATATTGTTCATTCAATTATGTGAATAAAGTGTTATAATTAATTTAAATAACCGCATTTTGGAAAGGAACCTTTAGTATGAACTTAAATATATATGAAAGTGAACTCAATCCACTCATTTTGAAGGAAAATAAACTTATTATTTTCGGTGCAGGTGTGAACGGCGCCGCTTTCAGAGAGAGACTGTTCACCTATAACATTGATATCGAAATTATCGCTGTAGCCGATTCTGACCCGAAAAAACATGGAAATTGTTTTATTGATAAAACAGTTATAAGCCCTAATGAACTCGAAAATTTTGACAAAGAAATACCGGTTGTTGTTACCCCATTTTCCGGTGGTTTTGAAATTAAAGAGCTCTTGAATACTTTGGGGTTTTATAACTTATATTTTTATTCACACGTGTATGCATGGTTTTTTGGAGTTATGCAATCTGTTCGGACAAATGCTTATAACGAAAATAAAGATCTCATAAATAAAGTACTTACAGAGAACACAGAAAAGATCAACTTCGTTCGTGAGAATTTTGCTGATGAAAGATCAAAACTTGTTTTTGATGCTCATTTAAAAGCAAAATATTTT
>JAISIJ010000498.1 GCA_031262245.1 Oscillospiraceae bacterium
CATCCAATTTTTATAAAAACTGTAGGGGGTGTTAAAGAAAAAATCCATATAACAAAGTACACAAGAACACTAAATATGCACAAAGGTAGAAGAGGAAAGTAAAAAAACATTTCAGCAAAATCACCTTTAATCAAAGCAAGAAATGCACGAGTTCCTCCGCACCCCATACAAGGTAAACCAGTTATCATTTGGAACAAACAACCTGCACCAAAAAATTTATTTCCTATAACAACAAATGTCCCAGTTATTGGAATGAGCCAAAGAAGTTTAATGGTAGATTTTAAATTTTTCAAAGCAATTTTAAACTTGCTTTGCATTTTATACAATACCTTTTTGTTGATATATGTTATTTAACGCTGACTGAACTTGATACATTGCAACAAGTTGCCCTACACCAAATAATAATGTAAGTAAAAGCCACATTACAAAATTGGATTTATATCTTACGCCAAGGGGGGGGGCTATTTCGTCAAGACAGTCATCCCATCTGTATTCAATCAGCCAGATTAAAATTTGACAACAAAACATACTGAATATAACAAAACCACCCGAACTCAAAACAGAACCTTTAAGGTCGTTAATTTGACGATTTGTGTTATAAATCCAATAAAGCCCATAGATGCCACAAGTGATAATGGAGAGAATAATCACCGTAAGAGGATTTCTGATTTTTGCATAAGAATTCATAATGTTTAACCTCATAATAAAAAATTTTTATATATTATATATTATATCGACCAAAAAATCAATAAAATAAAAAAAATCAGCATTTAACACAATTGTTAAACATAAATTTTGGATATTCATACAAAAATTTTTATATTTTTTTATATAATATTAGGTGACCTTTAAAATAATTAGTGAAGATGTAGTTAAACATAAAAAATCTCCTTTTCAAAGGAGATTTTTTCATACTCAGTTAAACCAAAGCCTAAAAAGTGCCACAATAATTAGTCACAATCAGACAACTAACACACCAGTCGTGACGATGTCAGCTAAAATGCCAACTGCAAGGACAGATACGGAACTTCGATAGTCGCCGCCCCTGAAAGTAGCAGATATTGAAATTATCTTTTGGAGAATTGAGGAGCACGTCTTGCGGCTTTAAGACCGTATTTTTTACGCTCTTTCATACGAGGGTCACGAGTGAGGAAACCTGCGGCTTTTAATTCGGAACGGAGCTCGGGGTTGAAGAGGAGTAAAGCTCTGGAAATTCCGTGACGGATTGCACCGGATTGACCTGTAACACCGCCGCCGACAACTGTTGCACGAATGTCAACTTTGCCCTCGAGTTTTGTTAAAACAATGGGTTGACGAACTATTAATTTCAAAGTGTCAAGCCCGAAATATTCGTCGATATCTCTGCCGTTAACTGTAATTTTGCCTGTACCGGGTGTCAGGAAAACGCGGGCTGTTGAATGTTTACGTCTGCCTGTACCATAATAATATTTTTCTTTTGGTTCATAACTAACCGCCATTTTCTACACCTCCTATTTCACTTCAAAGGGACAGAGTTCGGGCTTTTGAGCCTCTTGATTATGTTCTGCACCTTTGTAAATTCTTACTCTTGTTAATTGTTTTCTGCCGACTGTGTTTGCGGGTAACATACCCTTAACAGCAACCATCATTGCTTTTTCGGGGCAATTTTCCATAAGGGTTTTGTATTGGGTTCTTTTAAGACCGCCAATCCAGCCACTATGGGTAATATATTCTTTTTTCTCGAGTTTTTTACCTGTTAAAACAGCTTTTTCAGCGTTGATAATGATAACGTGGTCGCCGCAGTCAACGTGGGGAGTGTAAGTTGGTTTATGCTTGCCGTGGAGTAAAGAAGCGGCAAGGGTAGCTACTCTGCCCAAAGGTTTATCAGCTGCATCAATTATATACCACTTGCGTTCAACTTCAAGGGGTTTTTGCATATAGGTTGACATTTTATACCTCTATTCTATTTATAAATTACAAAAATCATTCAAAAACGTCTATAAACGGGGATTTACAGACTGACTGAAATATTATATATAATCCCAACACCATTGTCAAGCATTTTCAGAAAAAAACTTTTAAAATTTTTTATTAAATTCCTGTAAACTATTAATAAAAATTGTTGCATTGGAGTAATACTTATGTTATAATTATAATGAATAGAAATGTGAGAGGTTCGTATATGATTACTTATGCTCCCGCGAAGATAAATCTTACTTTAGATGTACTTAATACCCGTAGCGACGGATTTCACGAAATTCTGACAGTTTTTCAGACTATAAGTCTTTATGATGTTATTGAATGGGCGGTTAATGATACAGGCAGATTTGATGTTCAATGTCAATTATATGAAATAAACGGTCATTACAACATTATTTGGAAAGCGGCTAAGGAATTTTTTAAATTTGCTAATATGCCTGACAAGGGCTTTACTGCTGTTGTTAACAAAAATATTCCTATAAAATCGGGTTTGGGCGGAGGTTCTTCAGATGCCGCTGCTATTGTTATAGCTTTAGCACAAATGTTTAAAATTTTTCCTCCCCCCGAATTCTATACGGCTTTGGGCTGTGATGTGCCTTTTTTCACAATGAGAGGTACAGTTTTAGGCAAGGGCAAGGGTGAGTTGCTTACTCCTTTGAAACCTATGGAGGGTGTTTATGCTGTAATTGTTCAAGGGAGCAGCAGAATATCAACAAAAAAAGCATATGAACTAATTGACACGCTGCCATATAAACCCGAAATCCATACACAGGAGCTTATTAATGCAATATATGCCAATGATTATTATGCTCTTTGCAAAAATTGCGGGAATACTTTTGAACAGGTTGCGGCAGAAATGGCCGTTTGGGAAATTGATGCTATTAAGGCAACTCTTGCATTAAACGGTGCAACAACTGCAATAATGTCCGGGTCGGGTTCGGCTGTTTACGGTTTGTTTAATGACGAGGAAAAGGCAAGACATTGTGCTGACGAATGTCGCAAAGATTATGTTTTTTCACAAATGGCTAAATTTATATAATCACAAGGAATTTAAAAAAATAATGATTGAAAATAATCTTCGTTCGCAAGTCTTAATTGATGCACTCCCTTATATTCAGCAATACAGCGGAAAAATCGTTGTTGTGAAATACGGCGGCAATGCTATGACCAATAATGAACTCAAACAGGCTGTTATGAGTGATATTGTTTTGCTGACGTATGTCGGAATTAAAGTTGTGTTGGTTCACGGCGGAGGTCCCGAAATTGATGATTTGCAAAAGAAATTCGGCATTGAAAAGAAAGTAATAGGCGGCTTGAGATATACACCTATTGAGTTAATAGATGTTATTAAAATGGCTTTGGCAGGAAAAGTAAACAAAGACTTAGTGTCGTTATTTACCAAACATAACGGACGAGCTGTGGGACTTTGCGGTCTTGACGGCAATATGCTTACTGCCGAGAGATTATACGGTGAAAACGGTGAAGATTTGGGATATGTGGGGAATATCACCAATGTTGACACAAGAATGATTACCGATTGTTTGGAAAAGGGATATATTCCTGTTGTTTCCACAATTGCTTCCGATAAAGAGGGGAATGTTTACAATATTAACGCCGACACCGCCGCTTCTCGCATTGCTTCCGCTTTAGGAGCAGAGAGTTTTATACTTATGACAGATATTGTCGGTTTGCTTAGGGATAAAGACGACCCGAATTCGCTTATTCGTTCCGTGAATGTCAGCGAAGTGCCTTTTATGAAACGTCAAGGTGTTATTTCCGGCGGTATGTTGCCGAAAATTGATTGTTGCGTTGAGGCAATTCGCCGTGGTGTTGTGAAAACTTCTATTATTGACGGACGTGTTCCCCATTCAATATTGATAGAAATTCTTTCCAGCGAGGGCGTTGGTACGCAATTTACAGGGGGGCATATCGCTACAACGGTTAATGATTTGGTGCAAAGGGGACGAGATGTGTTATCAAGAATTTCAAAACTTAGTGATGTCGAATTGAGTACCATAGTTCATAATGCAGGAATTTAATTATTAAGGGGCAGTTTAGTTGCTGATAGATTTTTTGGATAATTATATCAAACAAGATAAAATTCGCTGTCATATGCCGGGGCATAAGGGGTTATATCCAAGGGATATTACGGAAATCAGCGGCGCAGACTGTCTTTATAAGGCGAATGGTGTGATTTTACAAGACGAACGGCGAGCGGCGAAACTTTTTAATTGTGAGGATACTTTTTTTTCTGTCGGTGGCTGTACGCTTTGTATCCAAACTTTGGTTTATTTATTCAGAGAAAAAAATATATACTATATAAATAGTGTACACCCCGCTTTTTTGAATGTGTGTAAAATTTTGAATATTACACCGATTAAGGTTGAAAATCCTGAAGAAGTCGGGGAAAAAGGGGTGTTGTATATCACAAGCCCCGATTATTTCGGCAGAATTGCGGATATTAAAGGTATATCGGAGATTATACATAAAAAGGATAGTTTTCTTGTTGTTGATAATGCTCACGGTGCACATTTAGCGTTTACTTCTGAAAATCACCCTATACATTGTGGTGCTGACTTCACTTGCGATAGCGGTTTTAAAACTTTGCCTGCTCTTACAGGTGCGGCATATATACATACGGTGCATAAGGGCTATAGGGATAAAGTTAAGCAAATTATGTCAATATTTGGTTCAAGCAGTCCTAATTATTTGATTTTAGCGAGTCTTGACGGTAACAATGAATATGTCCAAAAAAGTATAAAAAAGGATATAAGTAGGACTGTTCCTATCTTAAAACAAATAAAAAAAAGGCATAATCCCAAAACTGACGACCTTTTTCATATTGCTTTACAGAATACTATTGACTTGAAAAATATTGAGCCGGAATACGTAAATGAAGATTTTGTAATATTGCTTTTTTCTATTATGAGTAAATCTTTGGAGGAAATAAGAGGAATATTAAACGATTATATTCCGTATATCTCCAATGACAACGACCAAGAACGGATTTTTAATACATATATTTAGGAGGATAATAGAATGATTTATAACAGATTGGGCAAAAGCGGGCTGAAAGTATCTGCAATTTCTTTGGGATTTTGGCAAAATTTCGGAGTTAATGACCCTTATGACAATATGAAAGCTATGGTTTTGACGGCTTTTAATGAGGGCATAGTCCATTTTGATTTGGCGAATAATTACGGTAATGGTTCGATTTTAGGAACAGCGGAGATTAATTTCGGAAGAATTTTCAAAAATAGTTTGGAACATCACCGTGACGAAGTTACTATTACTACCAAGGCGGGCTATGAGATGTGGGGCGGCGTTTATGGTGACAAAAACGGTTCACGGAAGTATCTTATTGCCTCCCTCGACCAGAGTTTGAAACGTTTAGATTTGGATTATGTTGACATTTTTTATCACCACGTCCCCGACAGCGAAACGCCAATTGAGGAAACTGCTCTCGCTCTCGACCAAATTGTGAAAAGCGGAAAAGCGTTGTATATTGGCATTTCAAATTACAATAAAAAACAAACTGAAGAAATTTTAAAGATTTTCAAAGAATTGAAAACGCCATTTGTTGTAAATCAAGTGTCATATTCAATGCTTGAACGTTGGATTGAGGAGGACGGATTGGTGGATTTTGCAAAACAAGAGGGTTTTGGTTTGGTTGCATTTTCACCTCTTGCCAAAGGTTTACTTTCTGACAAATATCTCAAAGGTATTCCGTCTGACAGTCGAATGGGAAAAGGTAATCCTTTCCTGAAATCTGATGTTTTAACTGAAGATTTAGTAAAAAAACTGAATAAATTGAATGATTTTGCTTTAAAACGTGGGCAAACTTTGGCACAAATGGCACTTTCTTGGGTTTTAAGAGATACTACCGTGGCAAGTGTTCTCATAGGCGCGTCACGTTCGGAGCAAATAAAGGAAAATATTGCGACACTTGAGAAACCGCTGACATCTGATGAAATTACAGAAATAGGGTCTTTTTTGGAAAACTAAGAGGTGTTGTTATGTTTTTTGATTTAGAAGTTATTTTACGTTCATTGCTTTATCAAGCAGCAAAAGCCAACACTAAAGAAGAAATTTTTAATGCTATTAAAGTAATGTGTTCTAAAGAAATTCAAGATGCCGTTAAAGCACAATTGCAAATGGAATAAATATTAAAACAAAAAGCACCCGAACAGGGTGCTTTTTTATATACAGTTAATCCAATGTCAACTGAAGTGCCAACTACAAAAGGTATTAGGGAACTTCGAGAGGTGCATTATTCAAAAAACAATAGAAAAACACAGGGGCAGAAGGTTTCGAACCCTCGACCTACGGTTTTGGAGACCGTCGCACACCCAGCTTAGCTATACCCCTTTGCTGTCGCAATTAATAATTAGAAATTAGCAATTAATAATTAGAAATTAGTAATGAAAAATGGAACATACAGTAAGGTAGCTGACCGTCGCGACACACGAGTGCGCTGCCAGCTGAGCTATACCCCTTGCTTACGCAATTAGTAATTAATAATGAGGAATTAGTAATGAAGAATTACAAATGTTCAATTCAACTAAAAGATTTTATCATAAAAAAAAAATGCTGTCAAGCTTTTTTGTTATTTTTATAAAAAAAATCGCATATTATACAATATCTAATAAAAAACTTGTTTATAATGAGAATTTTTTAAGGAGATAGTATGTTTTTAGTTGTGGGTGGGGATTTACGCCAAATATATACAGCGAAAAAATTAGCTGAAAATGACAGAGTTGAGATTTTGGGCTTTAATAACAATATAACAATACCTGATACTGTAAAAAAACATAGCACGAAAAAGGCAGATATTCTCATTCTGCCCCTGCCTGTTTCTATTGATAATACAGAAGTTAATGCAAAGTTTTCCAACGAGAGTATTCCTCTTTCAAGTTTGCCCTCAATGTTGAAAGAGGGTGGGGTAGTTTTCGGTGGAAAAACGGCAGGACTTGAAAATATTTTTCCTAATACAAGAATAATTGACTATTTTAAACGTGAGGAATTAAGTGTTTTTAATGCTGTTCCCACAGTTGAGGGTGCAATCCAAATTGCGATGGAAAATACTGCTGAAACACTTTTCGGACAGAAAGTTTTGGTGACGGGGTGGGGGAGAATTTCCAAAGTTCTCTGTAAGGTTTTGGTTGCGATGGGTGCGAAAACAGATGTTTATGCAAGAAAATGCAGTGACCTTGCTTGGGCTCAGATAAATGGGTGCAAAGCTGTTAAAAATTTAGAATATTTGGAAGAGTATAACCTTATTTTTAACACAGTTCCGGCTTGCATTTTTACAGAAAATGTTTTGCGGAGGACTAATCGTAATGCTTTGGTTATCGACCTTGCGTCAAATCCCGGGGGTGTTGAGTTTAATACAGCACAGGAATTGGGAATTAAGGTGATATGGGCATTGAGTTTGCCGGGAAAAGTTGCACCCATCACGGCGGGTGAGATAATTGCAACGGCAATTTTGAATAGTTTGGAAGAAATGAATTAAGCAATCAGTTTGTTAATTTTTAATGAAAGAAATGATAAAGCTTCGTCAAAAATACAGCTTGCTTGAGTTTTTTTGTTAATCAACATATTAACAAAATCAATAGTTTCAGAGAGATTATTGGAAAAACTATCAATGCGTTCCGTTTTTGTAATGATTTTTTTGAAATTTTCAACTTCAACTGCAAAAGTTCTGAACCGCCTTTTGTCGTTTATGTAAGTAATCTCCAAAATGCGATAGGTGTTTTGTTCACCTCTTTTTAAATATACAGATTTTTCATTTATGATTATTTCTTTTACTTTATCCATTTTAACACGTCCTTTTTTGTTACAGTATAACAAAAATGCTTGTCGTTTTTTGTTGATTTAAAAAAAAACAATTGTCAACTTATACTTGACAATTGTTTTTTTGTGTGATAAAATTGTTTTGAGGTGATTAAATGAACGTTAAAACAAAAGATTTAACAAAATCAGGGTTATGCGTTGCGATTTTAGTGGTATTGGCACAAATTTCATTCTACATCGGAGTTATTCCCATAACGGGAGCAGTACTGGGCATTTTGCTTATGGGAGGGATTTTACAGCCGCCTTTTGCGTTAATGTCGTCATTGGCATATATTTGCTTGGGAGTGTTTAATTTGCCTGTGTTTGCGGGATTTAAAGGTGGTTACGGTGTAATTTTAGGTGTAACAGGGGGGTATTTGTTAGCATATCCCATAATGGCTTTTTCGATAGCGTTAATTATAAAAAAAATCGGAAACAGGAGTATTTTTACACTTTTGATTTCATTTACTTCCGGGATATTAATACTATATATATTGGGGACAGCTTGGTTTATGTTGATTGGAGGGTATTCTCTTTCAACTGCATTAACACTCTGCGTTTATCCTTTTATCCCGGCAGAACTCATAAAAACAGTTTGTGCAGTCGGAATAATAAAAGGCTTAATAAAGGTTAGAATAGTATAAAAAAATGCCGAGAATTTCTCGGCATTTTAAAATTTTATTTATGATACGGGTAAGGATTTTACATCACCTAAGAAGTAGTTTATTAAAGCTGTAATGTCAGCCGCAGTAACACCGTTATCGGAGGTATCGCAATTGGCGGATATAAGAGCACTCCTATTGAGTTTGAGGTTTCCGCCTAAATATTTTGCTAAGGTTACAATATCAGACATTTTGCCTGCTGCTCCGTCAAGGTCAACGTCACCGATAGCATAATCGTTATTTTCGCCGCCTGTAGTTGTAGTTGTAGCTTTTGTGGTGGTTGTAGTGGTTTTATCGTCATCGTCATTGCCGCCGGGAACAGTACCGTCGGGTTCTATACCGTAAATGAGAGTATCGCCGTCATATAAACAGATTTTATCGGTAATGTTAAAGGTCGTTGCGTCTGAACCGTCTAATCCGTCATAAGAATAGTCATTTGTTTTATCCCAAGAACCGGGAGTTGAACCTTCGGGCACACCGAATCTGAATTGAATATCAAGACGATGTTGTTCCTGTCCTTGAGGAGCGAAAACAGATGGAGAGTTTGGGTAGGACAATTCAACATAGTAGATATTTCCGTCATATTGAACAGGTTTTTCGGAGATTTGGAGAGGTGAAACAGGTGAACCCAGAGGGCTTGCATCATTACCGCCGTTGTAGCGTTCGTAATCTATTTTGGTATACATATCGTCAACAGTATATCCTGCCTCTAAAACTTCGGAAATGTCAAAGAAATAGCGGATTGTGGGGGATTGAAGAACTCTTGCAGGCCAAGCGGTGTGGTTATAAGCACGGAGTGAGAAACCTGTGAAAAATTGAGAATCTTGAACAACGCCGCCTTCAACATAGAATTCGTCACGAGTGGGAACGGAAATGCTTTCGGGAGGGAAGTTTTTGTAATCGTTGTCATAACCGTATTCAGAGATTAATTTCATTAAGTTACAGCTATATGCTGCATTATAGTCGGTGGCAACTTCTGTATATTCGTAAGCAGTAGCAACATTTTTATATGAACCCGATTTATCGGGACCGCCGACTAATGCACCGTAAAGAACGTGGGAGTAGCCGTTTTCGTTTATAAAGGTGTTGTTAACACCGCCGCTGTCTATCCAGTCACCGGATGCGGCTCTGTGGTGAATGAACATAGGCCAGTCAACATCGGGAACAGGATTATCTTTTTCGCTGTAACCGACAACATAACTCCAACCGGCGGGGTTATCACCCAAAACATAGTTAACTTGACTTGCCGCAAAATTTCGGAGTGTATCTTCATCGGGTAAATCAAGTAAGTCAGCGGCTAAGTTAGCCATAAAACCACCGTTATTAGCATAACGTGTTACACCCCATTGGTCGCCTAAATATGCAAGGGATGAACCGTTAGAACCTGCTCCGGTAGCAACTTCAGGTGCGGCTTGCATCCATTCAAGGTGGCGTTGAACACGAGAAATCCAGTATTCGTCACCTGTGTTATATGCCATAAGCACAATAGCACCTTGCAATTTGTCGTCCCAGTTATAAGGCCAAGAGTATTTCAACTCTGTAGATTGGTTTTCAGTTTGGAGATTGGGAATATAGGATTCAGCTAAATCCATATATTTTTGGTCTTGTGTACAGAGATATAACCAGTTTGAGGCAAAGAATAATTCGTCCCAAACAGGCGACCAAGATTTATAGAAATTGCCTGTTGCGGCGTCAACATTTGCCATATAATCGTCGTCGGAGCGAACAGTATCTGCAATTTCAAAATAATGTTCTGCTTTGTCGAGATATACAGCGGCTTGTTCGGGATAATCGTCTTTAAGTGCCGCATAACCCGCCGCCAATGCCGCAGACATTGTTCCTGTTGCTATGGTTGAATCGGTTGTTTGGTATGTTCTTTCCATTTCATACTCAACAATTTCCGGAGAACCCCACCATTTATGGTCTGTCATACCGTCAGCACCGACTTGTACAACAACTTTATCACCTCTGTCGCAAGCAACGAGATAGTCCAATGCGTACATACAGTTCAGCGACACACGCTCTTTTAAGTCAGCCGGTAAACTGTCACCCCATTGATATAAACCCCAACAAAGTGTTGCAACGGAATATGCCATAGGCACGTTGAATTTAACGTGGTCACCTGCATCAAACCAACCGCCCAAAACTTCGTCGCTCATTCCGGCATCGGCACGCCAAGTTACCCTGTTCCAGTCAGCCAAAGGACCCGATTGCTGTGCCTCATAGAAGAACATTGACATATCCAATGCCACCGCATAGTCATACATTCCGCCGCTTTGTGCCGCAGTAACTTTAAGTTCGGGATTTTCTTTCGGAAAACTGTTGAAAGAGGCAAAAACCATAGCAAAAGTTGTAACACCGGCTAAGATTTTTTTACCTATTTTTATGTGTTTCATTTTAATCACCTTCCATATAATATGTATAAGCTAATAATACACGATTTTTTATGCTATGTCAACAAAAATATAAAAATATAAATAAAAAAATTGACAAAATTGTTTTCACTTTTCTATTTTTGTTTTTCTATTAGTTCCTGTGGTTTACACATATCGAAGTTCCCTACTTCTTTTAGTAGTTGGCATTTTAGTTGACGTTGGTTTGGCTGAAAAAAGTTGACAAAAAGATTTTTTTGTTATATTATATTTACAAAAGATATATATAATAAGTATAGGTAATGTCAGCTGAATTGCCAACTGTGAAAACAAGTAAAGAGTAACATAACTAAGTAAAAGTAATGTCAGCTGAAGTACCAACTGTGAAAACTAATACGGAACTTCGAGAGTTGCGAATTACAGGGACAAGGAGATATTAAAAATATGAGAGATTTTGCTGTTTATGTTTCAAAAGATGAAGAGAGCGGAATGTATGTGGGGACAGTGCCGTCTATTAGGGGTGCACATACTTTTGCGAAAAGTTTGGATGAATTGCGTAATAAAATGGAAGAAGTGGTTCTTTTGTGCTTGGAAGAAATGGAAAATGATGAAATTGAAAGTATACCTGAATATAACTGTACTATGAGAATAGCAATATGAGCAAGTTAAAATTGGCAAATGCAGGAGAAATTGAACGTTTATTGTTTAAATTAGGTTTTGATAAGAAAAGGTAAAAGGGTAGTCACGCTTTTTATGCACATAAAGATGGCAGAACAACGGTTATTGCGTTTCATTTCTCAAATAATATTCCGCGACCGACTTTACGAGAAATTTTAAAAGATATAGAAATATCGATAGAGGAGTACAATTTATTAATTTAAAACAAAAGAGAGAAAAAACCTTCGTCAACCTGCACAACTCCGTACGATAAAATAGAGTAATATTTGTATAAAATATAGAAAGAAAAAAATATTAAAAAAAAGCTTGCAATAAAAAATAATAGTGATATAATAATCAAGCACTCAACGAGAGGCACTAAGCAAAAAGGCGAGGGAGCGGGTAGATAACCGCAAAATTCGACAGGTAGTGAAGTGCGGACGAGCCGGTTGCAGAAGCGGTTGGTGAGGAAGTATGAACCGAGGGTTTAGGTGAGGAAAACAAACTGATTGCGAAAGTGATTGGCGAGGAAGTAAAAACTAAAGAGGGTTGAGAGCAACGGCATCTTGAAAATTGAACAGAAAGACACAATATATACTGAAGAGTATAAGATGTGTACACTAAATTGTACGAACGTGATATAGAGATATATTACACCCAAAAATTGCTTTGAGTGGAAGCGGACGTGAGAAATCACGGTAAGTAACCACAAACAGTAAAATGGATTAAAATTTAAAGAGCAAACGCCAGAGTAGACATAGAAATATGTTGAAAAGTGTTTGAATCGGAATAAAACTTTACTAAAGAGTTTGATTCTGGCTCAGGACGAACGCTGGCGGCACGCCTAACACATGCAAGTCGAGCGGAGTGTATTTCACAGAGTTAATAACGAGTTGGTGAGAGAGTTGTGATAAAAAGGTTGCGACAACTGAAGATATTACAAAAGACATCAACAGGGCAATAACCGAAACAACGATGAAAATTGTTGAAAAGTTGCTGTGAAAAGAGTTATTAATTGTGTGAGATGCACTTAGCGGCGGACGGGTGAGTAACGCGTGAGTAACCTGCCCTTCGGAGTGGAATAGCGTTTGGAAACGAACGGTAATACCGCATAACATTATGATATGGCATCATATTATAATCAAAGATTTATCGCCGAAGGATGGACTCGCGTCTGATTAGATAGTTGGTGAGGTAACGGCTCACCAAGTCGACGATCAGTAGCCGGACTGAGAGGTTGAACGGCCACATTGGGAC
>JAISIJ010000502.1 GCA_031262245.1 Oscillospiraceae bacterium
GATACTTTTTCACTCCCGCAATGGGGACATTTTACTTTTACCATCGCCATAATAATTATCCACCTTTATTTTTTAATTATTATATCGGCACATAGCTAAATTACTTTAGGACATTACCCTATTGTTGGATAGGCTCTTAATAAATTTATGACACTACTCTGCAATAAGAGCAGTAGTATAATGATGCTAAACAGGTTCTTATTTTTAAAATAAATAGAAAACATAATTTACTTAATTATACATATCGATGTGTAATCACCTATTACTGATAAATTAAGCCTTTTACCTATCTCTGTTTCAAAATCGGAAACAGCTTTTTGTATGTTTTCAAATTCAGTACGGTCGAAGTAGTCGTGAATTAAAATAGCTCCGCCTGGTATTATTTTGTCATAAAAGAATTTTAAAGCATCTATTGTTGGCTTATATAAATCCATGTCTATATTAACAAAAACAAATTTATCATCTATGCCAACCGCAGTATCCGGAAAGTACCCCTTGCGAATAACAACATTATCAGGATACGGCATTTTGCTCAATACTAATTCCGGCGAGGTCTTTGTGAAGTCATAATATATATTCAGTTTTTTTCCGCCAGAAATATTTTCTTCTGCCGTTAAATCATCCGAAGAGAATGTTCCTTCCTGAAATAAATCGAACAAATAAAGTTTACTTTGAGGAAAAACTTTATTTATTATCTTAGCGAAGTCACCTTTATTAACACCGCACTCAGCTACACTTCCGTGTATATTTTTTTCCGTCAAAAACATTGCAAATTGTTCCACCCAATTGCAACGGGCATCATTGTCAAATTTCAAGTGTGCCATTCCGGGCAACTCAAATACATAACATATTTTATTTTCAGGGATACCTAAAAATTTAAGCTTTTCTCTTACAATTACTCTTTGTTCTGAACTGCCTAACGCAATTGCTAACTTGTCAAAATTTAATGTAGATATATTCTGTGTATTATAAACAGGCTTACCGCAGTAAATAGAAATATCTATATTATTGTCAACAAACCCTATTATCTCAATATCTTTATTTTCAGTCAAGAGCTGGCAAGAAATTCTGCCTATGTTTCCCGCGCCGAATAATAAAGCTTGCACAATCACACTCCTATCAGTTAATTATACTTTTAACGAGTTTCCGCAGTCTTTCTTTGAAACTTCAGTAATTTTATTGTTTTCTATAACGGCAACTTCAATATGCGTGTAATTTTCATTTATCAATTTTACCACTTCACTTGAATAACTTGCCGCCATCACTATTATACAATCTATACCTAATTCATTTATTTTGCTCGGAGAAATAATCGGAATATGCGTAGCCGGTGTTAGTTTGTTTTGCTTAAAATCGGCGGAATCTATAACATACTGAATTTTACCGCCAATTCCTGACAAAGCCAAAACAGCAAGTGCTTGGTGTCCTGCTCCCCATGAGGCGATTATTTTTCCTTCATCTGATTTTTGGTCTAAGTAAGCGTGTATGGAATCGGTAAGCGTTTTACGATTTTCTAAAAAATTATTTACATTTTTAATATGTTTCTTTTTAACAACGGCTGATATGATATAATTATGCCAAATCACGTCCAAGCTGACAACAGAAAATCCGTTTGTTTCCAGCATTAAACGAAACGTATCTTTTGTAAAATACATAAGATGATCATGAATAAACTCGCTGAATAAACCTGTTTTGAAAATCATATCCGTATTAGGCACTTCGATTATACCAACACCATCTTCTGTTAAATTACATACAATGCCGCGTAAAAACGATTTTGGAGATGGAATATGTTCCAAAAAATTAAGACAATAAAATGCGTCATATGGTGAGTTTGGTATATAGTAACATTCATTTTCAACAAAACCTTTATATATACTTGCGGAATTGTTTTTACTGTTCTCTAACCCAAAAATATGTGCGTCTATATTTTCAAACGCCGACATATATTCACCATTTCCCGCGCCGATTTCTATAATTTTTTTGCCGAAAAGGTTGTTATCGCGGACGAACAAAGAAAACTGGTTTTTACGAAATTCCCGCATCTCAGCCGATACTGCCGAGGCGCGTATTACATCTCTGTAATAAGGTACAGGACTGCCGGCAAGCTGAACAAGTCCGCACCAAGGACATTGTATGACTGATAAATCTTCTCCTGCGTCCTCGTCAGGCGAATCAGGAAAATTTTGTGCACTTTTCGGCATGCCTTCGTATATAATCAAATAATTATCAATTTCCGAACCGCATAGCCGACAAGACTCTTTTACATTATTTTGGAATTTTGATGCCACCATATAATTTCCCAATTCCTTGTTCAAATGTGTATTCCGGTGAATCCCCAAGCGAACATTCTATAATTTTTAAATTTTCATTATCAGGAATTGTATAACGTCTTGACGAACCCGGGCGAACGACTGCTGTTACGGACACGCCTTTATTAAGCAAATATCGGACAAGCGCAGCCCCCGTAACTCCTGTCCCTTCTGTAACTAACGCTTTTTTCATAACTCGGCATATTCCTTTAGTATGTCTTCCGTAAGGTAGACTTTTGTCTTTCTTGGACAGACGAAACCATTTTCATTACTGTAAAAAGAATCAGCTTTTCTGTGCGTAGTAGAGATTTCCTCAAAAACACAGCCTGTTTCAGAAAAGAAACTGTTCTTTACTCCTCTGCTTACGGTAACAGTTTCACCTTTCTTCATATTTTTTACGACACCGTCGCAAACAAGAGTTAAATCTCCGTAAAGTACAGTAAATGTTTCTTCTCTTATTTTGTGCA
>JAISIJ010000255.1 GCA_031262245.1 Oscillospiraceae bacterium
CGGTCTCTTGCAACTTTAGCAAGGATTGACGCGGCGGCAATACTTGCACTTTTGCCGTCACCTTTTACAATTGTTTGAACAGGTATGTTGAGTTTCGGAGATTTATTTCCGTCAACTAATGCAATATTCGGGGAAATAATCAAGCCCTCAACAGCTCGTTTCATTGCCAATAATGCGGCATTGAGTATGTTAATTTCTTCAATTTCAGCAACGCTTGCAATTGCTATACAATAGCTGTCAGATTTGGAAATTATTTCTTCATAAAGCTTTTCACGCTTTTTTTCGGATAGTTTTTTGCTATCGTTTATGCCTTCAATAGGTACGGTTAATATACAGGCGGCGGCAAAAACATCTCCCGCAAGAGGTCCTCTGCCCGCTTCGTCAACGCCGCAAACTATCCCGAATTTTTCACGGAACTCGTTATCATATTCAAAGAGGTTTTTCAAGGGAAATTCTGCCGAGTTTTCCGCTTCTGAACTCGTCGAGAAGCATAATTGCCGTTCGTTCTGTGTTGACTTCACCGCCACTTATTAACATACCTCTTTTCTGCCCGATTTTATTTAAAAGTATTATAGAATCATCTTCATCTGAAATTTCAATCTTATATCTTTCGATAAGTGACGAGGGATAATTTTTTTTAAGCACTTTAAGCAATTCAAAAGCTAAATTTTCGATATCCAAAATATCGTCATTAATAGAACCGATAAAAGCCAAATGTCCAGCTACGGTCTGATTTTCATATTTTGGTGCCAAAACCCCCGGCATATCTAATAATTCTGCATCTTTGTCAAGTTTCAACCATTGCTTTTGTCTTGTAACACCCGGTCTGTCCTCAACTTTTGCAAGTTTTTTCTTGGTAATACGGTTAATAAATGCAGATTTTCCCACATTAGGTATACCGACAACCATAACACGCAAAGGTTGCAACATCCCCTTTTCTGCACGTCTTTGAACTAAATCTTTCAGCACTTTTTCTCTTAAAAATGGCAAAAATTTCTCTGTACCTTTACCGTTTTTTGAGGATATTTCTAAACAAGGAATTTTTTGTTTTTCAAAATAACTCATCCAGAGTTTAGTAACAGCAGGGTCGGCTAAATCTGATTTGTTCAAGAGAATAAGTTTAGGCTTTTTAAGAAATTTTTCAAGATAAACAGAACGACTTGAAAAAGGTACTCTTGCATCAATTAGTTCAACAATACCATCAACCAAAGAGAGGTTAGCTTGTATTAACCTCTCAGCTTTTTTCATATGTCCGGGAAACCATTGTATATCAGCCATTATTATAACCTTATTTTTTTAATTACAGAGGTCCGAATCTTTTTAACGGAGTAACTCTGAAAATACAACGACCTACAACATCGTCAACATCAACCAAACCTATGTTTTTAGCACGACTGTCGTTAGAAACTTTACGATTATCGCCCATAACAAATATATACCCTTTCGGAATAGTAATAGGGTAATCAAAAGCGTGGTAGTCATTACTCCAGTCACCGTCAACAAAATCGTCTTCAATAGGCTTGCCGTCTACATAGACAACAGCATTTTCAAAGTCAATGTCAAGTGTTTGACCCTCAACGGCAATAACACGTTTTACTATATATTTATCTTTCTTACCCTTTTCAATACCGGGAGCGGCAACAACTTCTGTTTCCGTTTCGTCTGAAAAGAGATAAGCATAGAGGTTGTCGATTACAACAATATCAAGGGGTTTGGGGGTATAGAATAAGTTGCTGACAATAAGTTTTTCATTATTGAGCAAGGTTTGTTCCATTGAAGAACCTTGAACAACCGCTATTCTGAATATAAAAGTAAAAATCATACCCACTATAAACACAGAGGTTATAGCGGTTTCGAGCAAATCCATACTTTCGTGGAAAAAGCCCTGTTTAACAGGTTTTATTTCTTTATTGTTGCCTGTTTCGTTTTTGATTTCAAAATCTTCCATTACTACCTCTGAAACGTTACTGTTATTTTTTTATTTTAATGTACAAAACCTATTTCAGTAATAGGGTATACCTTTAAAAAACAAACCCCCACTATATGGTCAACAGGTACAAGACCTATATCCGGGTGACGGCTGTCTTTTGAAACACTTCGATTATCTCCCAAAACATATACATAACCTTCGGGAACTACAGACGGATAATTAAACGCGGAATAATCGTCAAAAGTAAGATTTTTAATATAGGGTTCGTCAATCATTTCGCCGTCAACAAAAATATCACCGTTGGAAAAATCTATACGTACACGCTGACCCTCTGTGGCTATAACTCTTTTAACGATACGTTGATTAATTCCTAAAGATTTATATAGTCTGAACCCGTCGGCATTAATAATCTCAACATTTTTCTTTGCTTTTTTTCTCAATTGACTGTCTGATACTTTGGGAATATCACCGTTTTTCATTTGCAAAGCCAAAGCACGATAAGCTGTTTCTTCAGCAATGGTTTTATTGAAAACATAGGAATATTCCGCCTCAAGCACAATAGGCTGACCGTTTTCAAGCTTAAAAAAACTTTTAGAAATAACACGTTCGTTATTCTGCAAAGTATCTTCCATAGAACGCCCGTCAACTGTCGAAATCTGAAAAAAATATGTGAACATAAGGAACACAATAAACAGCGACAGCAAAATACTCTCGACAATTTCAAGAAATTCGTCAGTCTCTCGTTTAAAATCCACATTAAACTTTTTCATCATTTATCTCAAATACTGCAAATATAATTTTTTAAGTAATTAAGGTAAAAAAGGGAGATAATATCTCCCTTATTTCTTTAATTAAACAGCTTTTTTCTTGATTTTTGTTTCAACTTTTGCTGCTTTACCTACACGGTCACGCAAGTAATAAAGTTTTGCTCTGCGAACTCTACCGTGACGAAGAACATCAACTTTTTCAACGATAGGTGAATGAAGAGGGAATACTCTTTCAACACCGACACCGTAAGAAAGACGGCGAACGGTAAATGTTTCTGCAACACCTCCGTGTTTTTTCGCAATTACAGTACCTTCAAAGACTTGGATACGAAATTTTTCTTTTCCTTTATCGTCAACGTCTTTGATTTTAACGTGAACCTTAACGGTATCACCGATTTCTATTACGGGAGCGTTTGCTTTTAAACATTCTCCCGCCATAAGCTTAAGTGCATCCATTATTTTCTCCTTTTATATAGCATACTTGCAATAAATTATACGTTTAACGTGTAATTTTTATGAGAGTGCAGAGGTATACCTTGGTTTGTAAAACCCGCATAAAGGTAATGCGACTTTTCAAATACGCTTAAGCATATCACATAAATAAAAGAAAAGCAAGCATTTTTTGAAAGAAATTTATTTTTCAGAAATAATACAAAAACAAGAAAAAATACTTCATTAATTTAAACAAAAAATAATAAAAAATGATTTTTTTATTGACAAAGAACACATATCACTATATAATATATAAAAAGAAAAACAGAGGAGGGTAATTATGGCTTATACATTTACTCCCGATTTAATCACGGGAAACGCAATGATTGACAGTCAACACAAAGAATTAATCAAAGCTATCAACGACTTAATGGTTGCTTGCAGTGAGGGAAAAGGCAGAGCTGCTCTCGACCCCACAATAAATTTCCTTAAAGATTATACAGCCAAACATTTCGGTGACGAGGAACAATTGCAATTAAAAGCCAACTATCCCGATTATGCCAATCATAAAAAATTGCACGATGGTTTTAAAGCTGTTGTTGCAGATTTAGGAAACAAACTACAGCGTGAGGGTGCTACCATTGTTTTAGTAGGGCAAGTTAATTCCAATATCGGCGGTTGGTTACTTAATCATATCAAAAAAGAAGATGTTAAAGTTGCTAAGCACATTGCAAGCCAGAAATAAATATGTTGACTTAAGTACTTGAATAAAATTTTAAAAGAAATGAGGAATATAAAATGAAAAAATATGTTTGTTCTGTATGCGGATATGTTCACGAGGGGGACACTCCGCCTGAAAAGTGTCCCGTCTGCGGCGTTGGTGCAGACAAATTTATTGAACAAGGCGGAGAAGTTACTTTTGCAGATGAACACAGAATAGGTGTCGCTCAAGGTGTTGACCCTGAAATATTAGAGGGTTTGCGTGCTAATTTTACAGGCGAATGTACTGAAGTAGGTATGTACTTAGCTATGAGCCGTCAAGCCGACCGTGAGGGTTATCCCGAAATTGCAGAGGCTTTCAAACATTATGCACTTGAAGAGGCTGAACACGCTGCTAAATTTGCAGAACTTTTGGGTGAAGTTGTTTATGCCGACACAAAGAAAAATCTTAAACTCAGATTTGATGCAGAACACGGAGCAACAGCGGGGAAAATGGCTATTGCAAAGAAAGCAAAAGAATTAAACCTTGATGCTATCCACGATACTGTTCACGAAATGGCAAAAGACGAAGCACGTCACGGTTGCGGTTTCAGAGGACTTTTAAAGAGATATTTCGGTGAATAAGTTTTTGTAAATTAGTATATAAACAGTATATAAAAATGCTTTATATATGTAAATTTTGTTTAAATATTCATCTGATAATGTATAAAATCGGTTAAATGTAACATTCTACTTTTAACCGGTTTTTTATAGTCATTATATTTTTTGATAACAAAAAATGTAATGACTATCACCGCCGAGAAGTAGGGGTGCGACAGCATAGCTGTCGAGCGTTGACATTGAATTTATTTCAATGTCAACAAGACCTACAAAATTTGAAATAAATAATGTAAATTTACTTGACAACATTTTCAGAGGGGTGTATAATTTAAAAGTCTGTTTTGTCTCCTTAGTTAAATGGATATAACGAGTCCCTCCTAAGGATTAGTTATCGGTTCGATTCCGGTAGGGGACAGACGGTTTTAGTCGTGAATTTAAGATATATCAGCATAACGGCTATAACAAGTGTATTATTATTTTACCGTATGAAAGGGAAAAAGATGAGAAAAAGCAGAGATTATATTAAAAACAGGTTTAAAGAAATTCTTTTAAAAGAATTTAACATTGAACCTGAAAATGCAAGCGACTTACAGATTTACAAGGCTATTTCCGGTGTTGTTGTTGAGATTTTAAAAGAAAAACGTCAAAGTTTCATTAATAAGGTTCATTCTGTAGGACAAAAACAGGTTTTCTATCTGTCAATGGAATTTTTAATGGGACGTTCACTTAAAACAAGTCTTTACAATTTAGAAATGGTTGAAGATGTAAGGTCTGTATTAAGTGATTTCAGCGTTGATTTAAATAAAATCTATAACTATGAACCCGATGCAGGCTTAGGCAACGGCGGCTTGGGACGTCTTGCTGCTTGCTATCTTGACGGACTTGCAACAACCGAATACCCTGCAACAGGTTATTCTATTTGCTATGAATACGGTATATTCCAACAAAAAATCGAAGAGGGTTGGCAAACGGAATTGCCCGATAACTGGTTGCCCGGCGGCAATGTTTGGCTTGACCCGAAAATCGAAATGGCTATTGATGTGCATTTTGAGGGTGAATTACAGGAATATTGGGACAGCGGCTATCATCACCTTTCACATATCAACTATTCAACTGTTACTGCTATTCCTTATGATATGTATGTTTCCGGTTATGACGGCGATGGTGTAAGTGTTTTAAGATTGTGGCAGGCAAAATCCCCTACTTTTGATATGGCTTTGTTTAATCAGGGAGATTATGCTAAAGCTATGGGGCAAAATTCTATTGCAAACGCTATCTCTAAAGTATTATATCCTAACGATAACCACCTTGAAGGTAAATCTCTGCGTTTACGTCAACAATACTTTATGTGTGCCGCAAGTGTGGGCGATATTGTAAACTCACATATGAATGTTTACGGCACTTTGGATAATTTAGCAGATAAAGTTGCTATTCACATTAACGATACCCACCCCACCCTTGCAATCCCCGAACTTATGAGAATTCTCCTTGACGATTGCGGTTACGGTTGGGACCACGCTTGGGGTATTTGTGAAAAAACTTTTGCATATACAAACCATACCGTTATGGCAGAGGCTCTTGAAAAATGGGATATTAACCTCTTAAAAACTGTTTTACCTCGTATCTTCTCTATTATAGTTGAGATTAATAATCGTTATTGTGCTAAGCTTATGGAGATAACAGGCGGTGACAATGACAAAGTCAGCGAAATGAGCATTGTAAAAGATAATCTTGTTCATATGGCTAAACTCTGTGTTGCAACTTGCCACCACGTCAACGGTGTATCTTCACTGCACTCCGAGATTATCAAAGAGAGTGTATTCAAAAACGAATATTCCGTTTCAAAAGAAAAATTCACTAACGTTACTAACGGTATCGCTTATCGTCGTTGGTTATATCAATCAAACCCCGAGTTGACAAAATTACTCAAAGAAACAATCGGTGATAAATTCTTAAGAAACGGTTCTGAATTGGCTAAACTCAATGAGTTTAAAGACAATGCAGACATTTTGGGTAAATTAGGTGATATTAAAAAAGGCAACAAAGAACGTTTTGCAAAATATGTACAACAAGTATCAAATATTAAGATAGATTGCGACAGTATTTTTGATGTTCAAGTAAAACGTTTGCACGAATATAAACGCCAACACCTCAATCTTTTGAATATTATCCATCAATATCAATTTTTACTTGAAAACCCCAATGCTGATTTTATCCCCAAAACTTATATTTTCGCCGCAAAAGCTGCACCGGGATATTATCTTGCAAAACAAATTATCAAAGCAATTTGGGCTTTGGGTGAAGAAATTCGTAAAAACAAAAAAATCTCAGAAAAATTGGCTGTTTATTTCCTTGAAGACTATCGTGTTACTCTCTCCGAACTCTTAATGCCTGCCTCTGAAATCTCCGAGCAAATTTCTCTTGCGGGAACCGAAGCAAGCGGCACGGGCAATATGAAACTTATGCTTAACGGTGCTATCACTCTGGGAACCCTCGACGGTGCAAATGTTGAAATAAAAAATGCAGTCGGTGACGATAATATTATTATCTTCGGAATGAAAACTCCCGAAGCAGAACAGCTGAAAAACAACGGATATAACCCCATTGATTGGTATAACAATAACAATAATATCCGCAGAGCTGTTGACTTGCTTTCAAAAGGTATTAACGGTAATAAATTTGACGAAATCACCAATTCTCTTAAAAACAAAGACCCTTATATGGTGCTTGCCGACTTCGATGCTTATGTAAATGCACAGAATTATTCTTCTGAAATTTACAAAGATGAGCATAAATGGAACAATATGTCCCTTGCAAATATCGCTAATGCGGGAATATTCTCAGCCGACAGAGCTGTTACTGAATATTCAGAAGATATATGGAAATTATAATATAGTTTTGAAAAATAGGGAAATGCGTTAAAACAGGGTTTTAACGCATTATTCCAATAAGGAGTTTTATTATGTATGATTATCTGATAGTCGGTGCGGGATTTTTCGGTGCAATTTTTGCATATGAAATGAACAAAAAAGGCAAAAAATGTTTAGTAATTGATAAACGTGAACATATCGGCGGCAATTGCTATACAGAAAAAATTGAGGATATTGACGTTCACAAATACGGTGCACATATTTTCCATACAAACGACAAAGAAGTTTGGGATTATGTTAATAGTTTTGCAGAATTCAACAAATATACAAATTCTCCTGTTGCTAATTACAAGGGTGAAATTTACAATTTGCCCTTTAATATGAATACTTTCAGCAGACTTTGGGAGATTAGTACACCTCAAGAGGCAAAGTCAATAATTGCCCAACAAAGCAGTATCATTTCAGAACCTAAAAATCTTGAAGAACAGGCAATTAAGCTTGTGGGTAAAGATGTATATCAAAAATTAGTAAAAGAATATACCGAAAAACAATGGGGCAGAGATTGCAAAGATTTACCCCCCTCAATAATCAAGCGACTTCCCGTAAGATTTATATATGACAATAACTATTTTAACGATAAATATCAAGGTATACCAATAGGCGGATATACAAAAATATTTGAAAAATTATTAGACGGAATAGATGTTCAGTTAAATACCGAATTTGATAAAAAGTCAAATATTGCCCAAAAAGTATTATATACCGGAGCAATAGACGAATATTTTGATTTCTGTTTCGGCAAGCTTGAATATCGCACCGTTCGCTTTGAAACCGAAATTTTGGATACTGATAATTATCAAGGCAATGCCGTTGTAAATTACACTTCCCATAATGAACCATATACCCGTATAATCGAACACAAACATTTTGACTTCGGAACACAACCCAAAACCGTTATTTCCAAAGAATTTTCCAAAGAATTTGAAACCGGTGACACCCCATATTACCCCATAAATGACGAAAAGAACACAACCCTATATCAAAAATACGCTGAATTGGCAAAAAACGAAAACAACGTAATTTTCGGAGGACGTTTAGGGGAATACAAATATTATGATATGTGGCAAGTTATTCGCAATGTTCTTTCACTTTGCTCTTAGTTCCTGTGACGGCAGCTCTCGAAGTTCCGTAGTTATTTTCATAGTTGGCGTTCTTCAGGCTTTGGTTTAACTGTATATAAAAAAGCACCTGTTCAGGTGCTTTTTTTAAGCGTACTGGGTTGGATATTTATTATTGTGAACGGAAGTTTAGGGTTTACAAGAAAACTCCAAAACACTTCTCTTACTGCTCACGATAATAAATATCTAACCCCGTACACTCAAAAAATTCCGCCGTGTACGGCGGAATTTTTCACACTAAGTCAAGCCAAAGCCTAAAGAGTGCCAACTACAAAAAGAATTAGGGAACTTCGAGAATTGTAATACTCTAAAACGAATAGAAAAGCAAATGCCCTTTGAAAAAGGGCATTTTTCACACTAAGTCAAACCAATGTCAACTGAAGTGCCAACTATGAAAAGAATTAGGGAACTTCGAGAGGTGTATTACTCTGAAACGAGTAGAAAAGTAAAAAAAGAACTTCGAGAGGTGCCGCCCCTGCAACTAATAGAAAAATAAAAAAGAAAAAAATTAAAATTTATTTATAACTAAGCCTGTTACCATTTTAGGATAAAAGTAAGTGGATTTTTGCGGCATTTTCTCATTTTCATTGGCAACATCTTTTATTTGAGTTACTTTTGTGCCTTGCAAGATAATACTGCAGTTGGCATTGCCTTTATCAACTTCTGAAATTGCCTCTTCAAGATATTTTGTATAATTAAGGTTGATTTGTGCCGCCATATTCGCCTTGTCTATCCCCAAACAACGCTCTAAGAGTAGCTCGTGGAGGATAGTTACATCAAGGTCACAATAGCTTTCGGATTTTCCTTCAATCTCCAACTTATCTTTAAAAGTAAATTGATAATATTTCTTGCCGTCATAAAGCACAAAACTCTTAGGAACATCTGTTACAGCGTGATTTACTTCCTTAACCGCAAATATTTCACTTGCCTTTTCAATGAGTTTTTCTGTGGAATAATCCGCAAGTCCTTTGACAATTCTATGAGTAGGAAGAACAACAAGTCCCTCATTTTCCATATCAACTAAAAACATCATTACATTTTTTGCATTTTCACATTCGGGGTGAGTATTTCTGAAATTCAATGCTGTTTCGTAACGGTGATGCCCGTCTGCAATATATAATTTTTTATCCAAAAATTTATTTTGGATTTGCGAGATAATTTTATTATCCGTAACAAGCCACATTCTGTGAATAACATTATCTGCATCGGTAACTTCCATATCTGCCATATCCAATGAGGCTTTTTCAACTAAATCGGATACTTCACCATTATCCATATAAAGAGAATAAATTTGAGAAAAATTAGAGAAAGTAGCAGACATTAAATTAAAACGGTCTGTTTTTGCTTTGGAAAGTGTTTCCTCGTGTGGGAGAACAATATTTTCGGACATTTCAGCTAATTCAAATAATGTCACAAAAGATTTT
>JAISIJ010000282.1 GCA_031262245.1 Oscillospiraceae bacterium
TTGTTAAAGCAAACACATCTGAAAAACTTACGCCCCTTATTAAAGCGAAATCTTGAATATTCGATTTTCTCAAAAAAGATTTTGTACAATAAACAAAACGTCCTTGCTCATCAAGAATAATAATTATATCGGGAGAATGTTGCAAAAGCAAGTTAAGATAACGTTCCTGCTTAATTTTTTCACGTTCAATCAAACGGTTAACATTACCGTCAATCGTTGCCTGCATTTTCATACGACTGATTATACCGTTACTTGCTTTCAGTTCTCTGGTCAATTTTTTATTTTCCAACTGTAATTTCTTAAAAGCATCAGAGGCTCTTATTTCTTCTTCATAATCTTCCGGCGTACCTCTGTTCATTATTGCCACCTCTTTTTTACAGCAAAATTGTGAAATACAGCAAATACTACTTAAATAAGCACATTGTCAAGGTGTTATTATGCATTCTTGTAACATAATTGTTCTTAACGGCATTTCTGACAGGACAAATTTCGCCGCCGGCATAAGTAAAGAATACTTTAATATCAGGGTCAACCAATTCGGAAATCTTTAATATTTCCGCAAAAGCATTAGCCCCCAAAGCAAAATTCCTTGTTGCACAAGACACAATAAATACCGCTTTAGGATGTTCTTTATTAATATAGTCAGCCGCTTTCTTAGCCGTTTCAACCACATATTCGTCTGAAATGCTGCCCAATGCCAGCATAGCTCCCACAGGTATTCTCGCTGTAGTCACAGCACTGCCGTCAGGTGCAAAACCAATTATCGACCTTGCAACAGCCTCAATCCCGTCACGTCCGTCAACCATAAGCGGCAAAGTGAACGCATAAGTCACTTCGTTTGCATTAAGAATTTTAAGGTCTTGGAAAAAAGTCAACGGAGGAACATAATTTATTGTTTTTACTACATTGTCTTTTGCCTCGGTAACAATAGCCTCCCAGTTAAACGCATTTTTTTCCTGCAACGGTATATAAGTAAATTCTTTGTCAAAATCACCGAATATGCCCAAAACGGCAGCTCCGATTTCGATTGTTTCGGTATCATAAAGAATTGTACTTCCGTTCACTTCAAGTTCGTCAACATTAATAGCCACAGCACCGAACATAAGTGCTTCAGTAAAATTATCGGAAATATACTGAGTAATAATGTCATTGCCGATTTCATTATCAAGGGTTTGAGTAGTCATAACAACAGAAGGTTCAATGCCGCCGCTTTTTTTCAGCAAGCGTTCAACCATTCCGTCTACGGAACCTTGAATATCCGCTCTGAAGTCATAAGACGTGCGAGCACTCTTGAAGAAAAGCGTGTCCGAAGTAAACACGATAATGCTGAGCATATAATACTCTTCAGTCATAGCTCCGCTCACATAGTTGCCGGTGGTGCAGTTCCCGATAGAGGGAATACCCAAAGCAGCAGTAATGTCCGAGGCAACTCCGCTTTCAAAAAACTCCTTATGCCCTGCCAAAATCGCAGCGGAATTCTCTAAAAAGCTCTCCGGTTTTAATTGTTCGAGAATTTCTTTTACAGCAGCTTCGGAATCATCTAAGTTAACGGTAAATGCTGTTCTGATATCTGTCATATGTATCACCCTCATCAATATTTAAAATATACATTTTGTAAAATCGTTATATTAATATCTCAATCCGTATTATATAACATTATAAACGATAAGTCAAGACTTTTTCGTAATTTTTTAAGATAAATAATACAAAAAACACCGACAAAAAATCAGTGTTGAAAAGTTTTCGTTATTTTTCGTTTATAGACTGTTTTTGGATATTATATAATAGTATATTGCCACTCCCCTAGCCTGCCAAGACCTGCACCTGAAATGAACCCATCCTGAACTAAAATTAACCCAGCCGGAACCAAAATTGACCCAATCGGAACTAAAATTAACCTCTCCAGAATTAAAATTAACCACTCGTAACTAAAATTAACTCATCCAGAATTAAAATTACCCAACCAGAACTAAAATTGACCCAACCGGAGGATGAGGGATTCGAACCCCCGTGCCCGTGAAGGCAAACGGTTTTCAAGACCGCCGCGTTATGACCGCTTCGCTAATCCTCCAAAAATGCTTGTGTAGCGTGTAATATTATAGGGCAAAACAAAGAGGATGTCAAGCTTTTTTTAAAAAAATTAAGAAAAAATTTAATTTTTATGAAATTTGCCGATATTTCGGGGAATTTCAACTATTGTAAAACGTTTTCTCCGTTCTCCGATTATTATACAAAAATGTATAATATTTTATCGAAAGTTTTCGTAAATCGATTCCCAAAACATATAATGGAACGAAAAGTTTTCGCTTATTTTAATATAAGAAAAATTTGTAAATTAAAATTACACAAAAATAACGAAAAACATTAGATATTTTAATAAAATAGTAATAACCCCTCCTATAAGTTACTTAGTTATTTCTTTTTTAGTTTTCTCTTAATTGCAGAGCCGGCAGCTATCGAAGTTCCTTTTTTTACTTTTCTGATAGTTCCAGAGTTATACTACTATCGAAGTTCCCTAATTCTTGTGGTAGTTGGCGATTTTCAGGCTTTGGTTTAACTTAATGTGAAAAAAGCACCTATTTTAGGTGCTTTTTTTAGCGGACTGGGTTAGATATTTGTTATTTTAAGAGAGTGGGGAGAATTTTTATATTTAAATTGTACCTCTCTGTTTACGATAAAAAATATCTATCCCAGTAAGCTAAAAAAATCCCTTTAAAAGCGACGTCTATCATAATGATACTTTTCAAACAACAAAAACAAAACGTAAATAATAAGTACACTAAAGAAACAGTCCTCCTGAAAAAAAGGCTGTTTCCTCTATAAAAATACATAATTTTCTTCAAGACTAATCTCTTTACTTTACTTCGCTTAATGCAAAATTAGCAATATAATTAAATTAAGTATTTACACTTTACTTATATAAATAACATTTATAATTTTTTAGGAGGAATTGTTATGAAAAATATAAAATCAAAGCTTTTAAGCTTGGTTACTGAATATATCAGTAACCAAGCTTATTTTCAATTTTTTCCTTTATAGGGGGTGAAATTAATGAGGAAATTGGAGCCGAATTATTATACATATATTTCCACAAACAGTGACTTCACCTACAACGTATCAGAAAACGGCACAGCAAAGATTACAGGATATACAGAAATAGATACAGAGGTTGAAATCCCGGCGGAGATTAACGGATATGTTATTAGTGCGATTGGAAATAATACATTTTTTAACTGTATCAGTTTAACTTCAATAACAATTCCCGATAGCGTTACTTCGATTGGCACGAGTGAATTTACTCTTTATCAAGATTTGATTTCTGTTATAGTGCCTGATACTATTACGTTAATAAATGATAGTACTTTTAGTGGCTGTTCAAGTTTAACTTCAAAGAAAAATAAGTTTTTGCTTAACTGAAAGAAAATATTAACGGAAAAATTTACGATATGCTTGTTGCAAAAGCGGAACGTAAATGGCATTAAATTTATAAAATCACGGCGACAAAACTAAGCACAAAAAATCGGGCAACTTGAAATTTTTTGTGCTATAATATTATCAGACAAAAAGAAATAACGAGAAACAAGGTGGATTATGAACTGGTTGCAAGATATACAGAATGTTGTTCGCTATATTGAGGCCAACCTCACGGAAGAGCTTATACTAATCTCCCATTAAAACACTTGCAAAATCCAATGTCTGAGAGTAATAGATTTGACGGTAGAAATTTGAAGATTTTTGATAACATCGCAAAGTCTGTCAACAACAGAACTTA
>JAISIJ010000289.1 GCA_031262245.1 Oscillospiraceae bacterium
CTTTGGCGGTGGTTGCGTGATAATGTTCGGCACCGGGGCTTTTAAGGTGACTGAGCAATCCGGCACCGGCATTGTTATTAAGCATAATACGAGTATTGCCTTTTAAAGATTTATTCCACAAAGAATTCATATCATAGAAAAAGGCTAAATCACCGATACATAAGAAAGCAAGCTCTTCATCTTTGGCAGCGGCAACCTGTCCCATAAAAGTAGAAGAACAACCATCTATACCATTTACACCCGAATTACAATAAACCTCTACACCGTTTGGCAATTTATCAAAGTTATGAACATATCGAACGGTTAAACTTCTTGCAATATGAAACAATGAGTTTTCAGGCATATTTTTAATAAGCGAACCAATGGTATATTTCATTCCCCAATTACTGAAATCATATCCGAAAAGACTCTTTTTACTTTCTTTAAGAGAATTCAAATAAATCTTATCATTAATATTTTCTTTTGCATTTTCAGAAAAATATTGCATAAAAAATTCAATTGAACACTCAAATACATTTGATAAAATAAAATATTTATTGGTAAATTTACCGTCTTCGTTTATTCTCCAATATTCGGAACATTTTAACAAATTAATTCCGGGACTGATATTAGTTCTTTCTTCACCGAAATTTATAACTAAATCAGGGGATAAATTATCATCCTTTAACTGTTCTTCGCCGTGAAAAACAGTATAGTCATTACTTATATTGCTGAAATGGTCAACGTACAATGCACAATTATACTTGGATGCAAAATCAATAAATAATTGTTTCAACTTTTCATTCGGAGGTGTTTGCTGATTGACAATTACAAGGATTTTTTTCTTTGTTTTCAGATATTCGGCACACTCGGAAAGTAACTTTTCATCCATAGCAGTTATACGCTTTGTCAGCCTTGCCTTGGGTAAAATAAGAGAATCTTCGGGAGGATTATGTCTATGAAATTCTCTTATGGGAACATTAAGTTGGACAGGTCCGTTACCGCCGCGTCCGATTTCATATAAAGCCTCGGAAACAGTGCAGGCAGTCAATCTGGGTTTAACATCCTTCATATCGGAAACTAATGAAAAAGATTTCTTAACCGCAGAAGAAAGAACTGAAATTTGGTCTACGGTTTGCTGTTCCTGGCGTTCGAGCAACTCGGGGTAACGGTCGGAAGTAAGAACAAGAAGAGGAACTCGCTGATATAAAGCCTCTGTTACAGGGGATACATAATTACAAACGGACGTTCCGCTTGTGCAACAAATGCAAACAATTTCTTTTAATTTCGTTGCCAGTCCCAATGCAAAAAATCCGGCACTTCTCTCGTCGGTAACATAGTAAACTTTAAAAAAGTCTTGGTTTGCTTCAAATAATCTGTTAAGGGTAATATTACGTGTTCCGGCAGATATTACAATGTGTTTAATTCCGAAATTTTTGATTAACGCAACTGTTATTTTGCAACGCTCGGTATCAGCAAAAATTTTATTGGCGGGAGCGGGTTTATTCACAACTTTTTTTTTCTCAATTTCTGATAACCGAGTAATCTCTTTTACTCTTGCCTCGTCTTTTTCAACAAGTTCGGTAACAGGTACTTGTATAGCCGCTTTAAGCCAATCGAACGCTTTCACCGTTTCGGATTTACAATATTCGTCAACAAATGACCAATCTTGCTCCTTTGATAAGATATCGGTGTTTGGTTCTAAATTTTCGGGTAAAAGATAATGATGAGATAAATTAAATCTGCCTAATAATTCGTCAAAGCGAACGATTCCTCTGAAACGATTACCGATAGAAATGAAATTTTTCTTAAAAATAATCGAAAAAGCAGTTCCGTGAAAACTATCGGTAATAACATATTTTGCATTTATATATGCTTTTAGGAATGTTTCAATATCAGGTGCTAAAACATTGGGTAAATCAAGTGTTTTCCGGTTTTTTTCATAAACTTCTTTATTAGTTCCGGCATCAAGAATATTATATACTTTGAGTCCTAACTTTTCGGCTTGTTTTACAATGAGGTTTCTTTTTTCGGGAGTAGGGTCGAGTATATACGTCAAAATATAAGGCTCGGTTTCGTTAAAAGAAGAACCCTCGGCAATTTTTTCAAAAACACTCCTGTCAACATAAAAAACCGGTTCAAACAACAGAATAGATTTTATACCGTAATTGTTATATAAAATATCTTGCGAGAATTTTTCACGAACGGAAACAGAATTCATTCGTCTTAATGAAGATGCCACAAATTCTTTTTTATCTTCCGGAACAAATTCTTTTGAGTGTCCGAAGCTGGTACAAAAACTTATTCTGCGAACATTATCTTTAACCCAAGGCAAAAAAAACTGTCCGCCGTAAGAAATTCCCCAATTCCAAGTTTGGTCGGAAAGGATACAAACAGTATCGCACAGATTGTTTGCCTCATCTGTTTTTTTAAATCTGTCTAAATTTAAAATATCCTGCACATCATAATATTTTTTTATGAAACGTGAATTGTGTTCTCCGTTTTCTAAGTCAGTATTCCAAAGACCCAACGGAGATACAGTATATCCTAATTGTTTAAAAATCACATAAGTTGCATAACCATTAAGAATCGAACCGTAATTTGTACCATCCCAAAAGCCTAACATTCCGATATCATAGTGTTTTTCCATATAACTCCTCTTAATCTGCATTTAAAAATTCATATTCTAAAATTTTATTTTGAGCATAAGCAATTTGCTCAAATAATTTTGCATTTCCGGAAGAAATAGATTCTGTAATATTCAATAAATTACTATTTTCTTCATCGAAATTTTCTATTTTACCGCAGTTTAAAGATTTAAAAAGCGGATAACGGATATCTCGACTTTGAACAGTTTTAACATTCCAAGATATCGCCGTATTCTCAATAGGCTTAGCATATAAAATAACAGATTTTTCTTTCAC
>JAISIJ010000294.1 GCA_031262245.1 Oscillospiraceae bacterium
GAATTTGAACTCTAATATGTCGTCAATTTAATCAATAATCGCCCCAGAAAACGTCTCGGCTTTAGAACTCCTTATGAAATTTTGCTCAAACGTTGCACTTAGCTTGACAATCTATCATTGAGTAATGCACAACCTCTTATTAATACTTCATCATCCCTTAAAGAACATAAAATGTCGACATCGGAAACATTTGCGTCATTGCAATAATAACACATTTTAGGTCTTTCCATTTTAAATATCCTTCTTGTAAATCAAGTAATAAAATAGGAAACCATTTAAAATATTAATCTTCTAAAGGCACTTCGGTTAGTGCAAATCTAACCCCGATATTCGGATTCGCATTATATTTTTTGGATATAATTATCTCAATATTACCATTATCGCAACGTGCCAAAAGCATTGCCCCATTTCCGTAGCCGTCTTTTTCTAAAAGCATTGAATATAACGGAAAAGCAGTCCACGTACCATTTGAATCCATCGGAGTGTGACCTCCTGCAATCAAAACAGCTTGCATTAAAACATAATCGAAAATGCCTAATAAATCTGATAGTTGTTCGGTTTTGAAACCAAACATCTGAGCGCCCATTCTACCGGCTCCCATTTTTCGTTGCATTTTGATTAAACTTAAAGCCCAAGTCCCTTGTTCATCTGAACTGAGATTATATCCTTGAAGTCCATATTCTCTATTATGGTGCATAAGCGAATCATACTCAGCAATTTGATTATGACCGAGTGCAAGGTGAAAAAACTCACCCGGTGCAAAAGTCCCTGTATCTAAAAAATCATAATCACGCCTATTAGTTCGGCTAAACATACTCGGCAGAGTTATTTTAGCTTTCTTCATTGTTTGTTTCTCAATCCAATTAGTCACAGATATAATTGCATCTTTTACAGAAACCTGCGACCACACAGAGTCAGAATCTCCGAAAGCAATAGACAAAATACTTGTAGGAAAAACGTCTGAATCTAAATTTCTGAATTGCGGTAAACAACAGTCATTAATAAAGGCTTGTTTATTTGACGGCGATAAAAGTCCCGATTCCGACATTACTTTAGCGAATATCATAGTTTGACCATCTACTACGGTTCTATCTTGATTTTTTCCCATTTTATATTCTCCTCACGATTATCACGATATTATAATACGGACTAAGATTTTATATTAACTTTTGTAAACAGAAACTAAATCATCCAATGATTTGATTAGTTCTTTGCCAAATGAGTTAAGCATTTATTGTAATTCATTTTTTCTTTGTTCATCGGTATGGATTTGTTTACTTACTTCAATACCACGAGATTCCCATTTACCATCAATTGAAATGTAGATATTAATATTGTTGATAACAACATTTGATGCTTGAATCAATTCAGAATTATCCCCGGCATTCTGCTCTTGAATAGAATTATTCTTGGTAGAGCTTTGAATTGTCTCCGGCTTCTTGAGATTGAACAAGCTCATTTTTTTCCCCATTCTTGTTTTTCATTTTAAAGGCACTTGAATTCTGGTGAAGCTCAGAACAATTACCAGCGTGCTGTTCTTGTCGTATTTTCGTCTTGTGTTTACATATTCCAAAGCCTGTAAAACCTCCAAATATTCCGCCGATGATTAATGAAATAAGCTCTGTTCCTATGCCGTCAAAAAACCACTCATTCATATTTAATCTCCTCATCAAGCAAACAAATGCAGAATATTGCACTTATCACTACTGTTCATATAGCAAAAACTGTTTTTTATTGCAAATTTGCTTCATAATAATAGTAACGGAAGCATCCATTCGCATTTCTATTAATCTCGAGGTTAACTTATCTACAATTGAAGAAATTTTTGTATTTGTAATTTGTCTAAACGACTTATCAGAATATAGTTGAGGATAATTTTTCCCTACCGAATAATCCATTAAATCAGTAAACAACTTATAAATTTGCGGTTTGCAAATATTAGTATAGTTGAATTTCAAATCTGCTTTAATTAAATGTTCCGGCATACTGGCAAAAGCATTAAAAAGCATATTATCTCCACCAAAATCAGGAACGCCAACACCGTCTGCCAAATCACCTGCAAGAACTTCTAATAACCCATTGAAATTTTCTTGCATCCCTTCGTCAATTTGTCTATATTGATATTCTTTGGCCACTATAATTGTAAAAACATTGATAACCGTCACTATGTCATCGGTTATATCATCTGCCGCTCCCGGTTCGAGGAGAGCAACAACTCTTTCGGCGGAAGATTCTGAAAATTCAGTACAAAATCTTTTCTGATGATAAGCCGGAACGTCAACGTATTGTTTTGTGTATCTTTTAGCAGGCGGTAAAAAATGTTGTCGCATTGTACCCGCTCTAATTTCCCCTATTAATATTTCGATAATTTCTCCACAATCTGTTTGTAATGCTTCCGGAGGAATTTTAGAGGGAAAATATTTGTTTGCTATCTTAGTATAATGACTTTTTAATAACGGCAAGAAAGCTGATTGAAGTTTTGCTATAAAATCATAGGTTTGATTTGAATTCATCTTATATTTATCAAATGCGTTTATACACAATTGACCGATTTTATCAACAGCTTTACTGAATATACGAGAAGTTTCACTCTTTCTCATATCCGGAACAGCAAATGCATACATTCGTACTTGGTCATAGAATATTCCACGCCCCAGTCTTAAGTCATTATTCAGTTGCAATGTTACGCTTTCAGAAAAAAGAGTATATGCCTTTTCGGATTTATCTCCACCGAACATAGTTATCCACCTCGCTTAATCAAATGGATTTACAATGGGTTGTCCTCTAAGCAACGTAGCCCACATTTGCGGAACAACTTCTTTATCATCAATCCAACTATTGGCAATATATTTAAATTCTTTAACATCTTCGTTGGGATATAAGTTTACACAACAAGAAACAATAATGCTAAAATACAGATTTAATAAATCTCTTGCATTTCGTCCGTCATTCGGAGGACTTATGGGATATCTGAGAACCAATCCGCTATCATCTTCCGGGTCTGCTCCGGTATAAATAACTAATTCTCCGCTAACAGTAATAAGCGAATTATCATAACTTGGAGCCGTTGCTTTCCCGCCATTTACGTATTGTCTTAACATTCTGAGATAAGGGGTGTCGTGGTAACCTTTGGGTTCTTTTCTACCGCCGATAATAGCAAATTCAGCAATAAATGGATAAAATGGGTCCTCGTCACCAACTCTATTTTTGTTATAATCCACGAGATAGCGAAGAGCACCCATTCGTTTGTTCAGCGATTCGACCTCATAATCCAGATCGTTCTGAAACCCGAATTGCATAACATTTAATAAGGCGTAATTACTATTAAATACAAATTTCTCATAAGATGTTGCGGAATTATAAAACTCCGAAGCCTTAGTTCTTGATATTTTTATAAGATTTTCACAACTTTCGTCGCTCATATCATGAATAAAATAATTAAGCGTTAAAT
>JAISIJ010000297.1 GCA_031262245.1 Oscillospiraceae bacterium
AAAATCCAATTTATCCCTTGACTTTTTGACATAAATATGTTATAATAACGACAGCATTATTTTATGCGGAAATTTAATATATTTTGGAGAAAAACTAAGAAAAATCTTTTCATTATTTATAGTAATGTTTTTTGTAATTAGGATGTCATCGGCTTTTTCAGTATTGGTAATAGTGTGGTCTCTGTCTCCTGCTTCTGCTTACCATGTTAACGGAGATATAAATACACCGTTTTAAAAGAGGCCGGAACTGCAGTAATTACAGGATACATAGGTTCGGACGCAGAAATTGAAATTCCTATAATCGGCAGTCATGAGTTTTATAATTACATTTCACTGAAATCTATTACTATATCCGACAGTATTACATCAATCGGCGGTTCAGCGTTTTTTAGTTGTGAATCGTTGATGTCTATTGACATCGAATAGTGATACATCTATTGACCGGTCTGTATTTTATAATTATGATAATCTTACCATTTATGGCAATAAGAATTCGTATGCGGAAACTTATGTAACAGAATCCTCGAAATTTTAAAAACAAAAACTTGCTTTCTGTGTGCAGAAATCAAATACCGGAGAATTAGAAAATGATAAAAATAACAAGCAACCCTTATCAGAAAAAAACAATATTCCAAAGTTATGATGCGAACTGTGGAGAGTGGCGAGATATTAACTCTGCCAACAATGCTAACAGCGGTTTGCTGAATGAGGCTTTGTGTTCGGGATTTTTTCCTTTTAAGGTGAAGCAGATAGTAGACACAATTTTTTCCGAATATTACATATCATCCGAAATTCTCAAAATAGAATTTCAAGGCACAGATGACGAATATAAAGAACTTGAATCCATATGCGAAAGCCCTGAATATGCAGATAAAATCGAACTTTTTTGCTCTGAAAAGAAACTTGAAAATGCGAGAGATATTCTTCCCGACATAATTAAAGTGTTCAAAAAATTGCAACCTCTCGTTGCCGAAAGTGTAAACGATACCACAAAAACCAAGCGTGAACTTGAACGATTTTCGGACGCATCGGGCGATATTATTCCGATTTGTGTTATCGGGAATTACAGCTCCGGAAAATCAACTTTTATAAATTCGCTTATCGGTTACGAATTATTGCCCAGCAGCGATGAACCCACAACCGCAAAAATTAAAATCAATTTTCTCAATTACATTTCATCCGATACTGAAAATGCAGTCGAAAATCTGCGGTATTTGGTGTATGATTTTCTTTCTGCGGAAGTTGCAATTGAAAATTCTGCAAAATATGACAACATTGAAGAATGGGTAAATTCGGTTACAGAGGATTTGTATCCATCTGTGAAAAAATTCAAGCTTATCGACAAAGAAGATGTGGTTTTATAAATAACTTTATAGGAGAAATTAAAATGAATGATAATAAATTAATAGAACAACAAAAAAAGAATTTTAGAGAATGGCTATCTAAACAGCACAAAAAAAATTCAACAGAAGTTTATGACGAGAGAACTATAGATAATCTTATCAGTTTTGCAAAAAACACAAGTCAATTTGCCGGTAAAAACATTTTCGAAATTTTTTCTATTGAAGAATTTAATGACAATCTTAAAATTCTCAAAGAGAATGAAGCGTATAGAGAAGCAGCTTCTAAGCAAAACTATTGGAAAAGATCATTAAATCGATATTCAGAATTTTTACAATCAAATACAGAAAAAAATAAAACCGATATTAACCCAATATTAACAGGAGAAATTAAAATGAATGATAATAAATTGATAGAACAATCACAGGAGGAAAATTTTAGGGAAATGAACAAAAACACAATTTTATACGGAGCACCCGGAACCGGCAAGACTTACAGTTCGGTGCTTTATGCCGTTGCGATTATAGAGGAGAAAAAAGTTAAAGAATTAAAAAAAGAAAAATATGAAGACGTTTTAAAACGTTATAATGAGTTAAAATCACAAGGACTTATTGAATTTACGACTTTTCACCAATCTTACGGATATGAGGAGTTTATTGAGGGCATACGACCGGAAATTGAAAATGAAACTTCCGGCGATATTAAATATGAAATTCACGATGGAGTGTTTAAGAAATTTTGCCAAAATGAAATTTCTCAAAATATAGAAATAATAAACATATTTAAAATTTACTATGACAATTTGGTAGAGTTTATTAAACAACAACCGAATGAGATTTTAGATTTAAAGAAAGAAAAAACTTATAAATTTACTGTAAATGGAAACGGATTGATTTGCCATAGTGGGTCAAGAAGCAAAAATTCTTATAGCATTGATAAACTTTTTAAAGTTTGGAATGGTGAAATAAAAAATAAAGAAGATGATAGCGAGTTTTATTGGTCTCAAGCTCTTGTTAATGAAATGAAAGAAAGATTTTCTCTTCCTGATTTTGAGTCTTTTAAATCTATTAATTTCCCATTTACGCCCAAAAACCGTGTCTTCATAATCGACGAAATAAACCGAGGCAACATATCAAAAATTTTCGGCGAATTAATAACACTGATAGAACCATCAAAACGCAAAGGACACCCCGAAGCAATGGAAACCAAATTGCCTTATTCGCAAACCCCTTTTTCAGTTCCGGACAACGTTTACATTCTGGGAACAATGAATACAGCCGACCGCTCTATTGCGTTGTTAGATACCGCTTTACGACGCAGATTTGAGTTTATTGAAATGGTGCCTGATTATGACGTGTTAGAAAATATTTCTATTGACGATACTGGAATAAACATTCCCGAAATGCTCGAAATCATAAACAATCGTATAACCGCACTTCTTGACAGAGAACACGTTATCGGTCATTCTTATTTTTTGGATTCAGAGTTTCAAAAGACACCTACTCTCAAATGTTTGGGCAAAATATTCGCAAACAAAATCATTCCGCTTTTACAGGAATATTTCTATGATGAGTATGAAAAAATTCGTCTTGTTTTAGGCGATAATCAGAAGAAAAATGACGAGAAAAATTATATGTTTATCGAAATTGAAGACACGAGTTCTTCAAAATTGTTTAGCGAAGAAATCGAAATTGGAGATTTGTATAA
>JAISIJ010000314.1 GCA_031262245.1 Oscillospiraceae bacterium
GTATTGGGATTATAGGAAGAAAAATATACACTATTACAAGTCGCCGGCTTGTAAATCTTCTTTTTCAGCCCATTTTAACCACCGCTTTCTATTTTTTTATATTTTATAACAAAAAATAATTTTAGTCAAGGGAAATTATATAAAAATACACTAAATGTGAATAATTATATTTTTTCTAAAAAATGATTTTTGCACATATTTACACATTATATTTATGTATAATAGATAATTTTTTGTTTATTTTTTAAATAATTATTGACAATTTTCACGTCTTTGTTATAATAAGTATTATAATATCGAAATAATAAAACATTGCAACTACACTAACAAACGTTAGTGTCGTTACATATTAAAAAACAAAAAATTTAAGGAGAAAGATATTATGTCTAAGTTTTCTTGGTTGCATTTTTCTGATTTGCATTATTCATCTGATATGGGAATATCACAAGATATGTTTAAAGAGGCATTATATAAATGTTTAAAAAAAATAAGAGAAGAAACTAAAGAAGATATTGATTATATTTTTATTACCGGTGATGTTGCTAATAAAGAGGTGTATGAAGACAACCTAAAAGACAACATAAAAGCAATTATTTCAAGCATAGAAGATGACCAAAATATTCAAGAAGAACCTAAAAAAATCTTTTGGGTTATTGGAAATCATGATATTGAAAGAAATCCTAAACGAACAGAAGAAATATTAAAAATAAGAAATAGTCCTACTCCACAAGTTGCTTTTAATACTGCTATGGCAGATGATTTAGCTCAATTCATATTAGGGTCATTAGGAACTAAAAAATATATTGAAAATGTAAGTGAATTTTCTAAAGAATTTTCTTCATATGCAACAGTTGAAAAAGGCTCTCATAATCAAGAATTACACAGAATAATTAAATTAAATGATGTAAATATTATAATGCTTAATACTTGCTTAACTTCTTGTGATAATGATGATAATGGAAATTTATTTGTTTTAGATGAAGTTTTTGTTAAAGATTTTGATTCAGTTTTTTCTGAAAATTTCGTAAATGAAATGATAAAAGATAAAAAAACAACTTTTGTTCTTGCACATCACGGATTTGAAAGCTTAAATAAAATTGAATTATCCACTTTAAGAGAGAAATTCGCAGGAAAAGTAGATTTATGGCTTTGCGGTCATTCACATGAGCTTATGTATAATAAGTTTTATGACCCAGACAGCGATGATAATGGGCAAAAACAAAATACTATTCATCAATATACTTGCGGTCAAGGAAAATTAGACGATAAATTAACGCCAACTTTTATATATGGAGTATATGATGACGGAATGATTACAATTACACCATATAAATTTAATGGTTTCAATTGGGAAGAATATAAAGGTTCACAAACCAGAAAGCAGATAGAATTTGACCGTTTTAAACATAATTATTTTAAACATAATTATATACTTAAAAATAACAATTTTAAATTATTTATAACAGGTGTTCAATCTGCCGGTAAAACTACAGTTTCTAAAAGATTACTAAATAGATTAAAAAATAGTGAAGCATTACAAACGGTTGAAGTGAATTTTATTAAAGATGTTTTGCGTGAGGATGTTCAAAGGATACAAAACAAACTATTTGACCATGAGCTTGACTTCAAAAATTATGATGTGATTTTGGAGAGTGATGAATTATGCAACGCATTATTAGAAACTTCGTATAATTTACCGCCTGAAAAATTAGACATACAAAGTAAATATATTTTCCCACGACTTATGTCAGCGGTTGAAAGACATACAAAAAAGGGAATTCCGGCGATAATCGAAGGGTTAAATATTAATGTTGAAGAACTCATTGAATATTATAAAAATAAAGCAAAAGAAGATAATTCTTTTGATATAAATTCTGTTATGATAATCAATCTAACATTAGAAAATGAAGAATTACTTCGTAAACATTTAGAATCTCGTATAAAAGACAGAGGTATTGAAGGAGACGAAAAAGAAAAACAAGAAAATGATTTAGAAGGTCTGTGGAAAATTCATGAATACTATAAGAATAGAGTTGAAAAAGTAAAGAGTGAAATAAGCGAATTAGGTATTACAGTAAAAAATGTTGATAATAGCGGTATGGAAGATAAAGATGTTGCTGTAAGAGAAATAATTAAATTAATAAATGAAACTAAAAATTTTAAAGATGATTAAAAACCAAAACTTAAAAAATCACAACAGAGCAGTTTTTACTGCTCTGTTAAGTTATTTAATAATACATATGATTTGTTTCGTCATATAGCACAAATAATATTAAAATTAAAGTTTATTTTTGGCGAACATAAGCAGGAACACCAAGCGTCTTATAATTTTTTGCCCTGCCATAACGTCAAACGGTTTAACGTGGATATTCAAACAAATAAGCTGATTTAAGTTAAGAAAATCGTATAAAATACGGTCTTTCAATTCACTTGCGATAAGATTTACACTCATTACCGAGCCGTAACAGTCACCTAATTCAAAGTCTTTTTTGCCGAAAACAATACTTGACGGACTGATAAAATCTTTAGTATTCGCCCCGATTTTTCTCGCATAATTCCAGTCAAACATAAAACGGTTACGGCGATATGGATTCAACGCACGGTACATCACAGCCAGTCGCTCCGAGCCGTTAAGCGTTTTTGCGGTGACATCTGCTTTTTTAAACAGATTTATAATCTCCGTTCCGATAGATTTTAACTTTGAACGTGCCTCTGTTATATCTTTTGCGAACATTCCGAACGTCAGAAATTTCACAATCTCCGTGCCGTTTTCGCCCTCTGTCAGTAGATTTTTTATAATTTCCGAGTATTCACGGCGAATTTCATCATAATCGTCTTTTTTGTCTGGTATGTCAATTTTTTTAATAAAAACTTCATTATCTCGCCGTCTACTTTCAAATGTCAGTTGAAACCAAACATCATCTTCAAAATAATTTAAAATTTCAGAGTAAACCTCAAAAATATATTCTTGGTCTTCGTCACTTGCCAACTGATAATTTATGTCTGAAAATTGTAGTGTTTTGTTGAAAAAATTCAGTTTTTCAGTTTTTTTCAACAAAACGTCCATATTACTGAAATCCGCATTTGAAAATTCAACTTCCGCTGTTTAATGCTTAAAATTGATTTTATTTTAGAGGATTTTTTACAACTTTTTTTAATTTTGAAAAAATATTGACAAAATATTCTTCATTGTGACATAATGTATTATGATATGTTTATTATTGTTTTTATTTTAATAAAAGGGGTTGATTCTTTTGAAATTAATGATTGTAAAATTCATAGAAAAAATATTGCAGTTTATAACCCGAAATAATGTTGTTTCAAAAAAGCAAAATAATAAAACTATTTTTATATTGTCACAAAAACATACTAAAGTAAAAAAAGGTGATACTACTATAGTTAATGCAAAAGATTCAAAAATAAATTTTAACAATAAAAACGGTAAAAAAGAGATTTCTATGGTTGCAATAGTTGCAATAGTTGCAATAGTTGCAATAATTGCGATGTTTTTTATAATTTTGTTATTTGCCCCAAAAGATACGAACACAGGCATAGACAAGCCTATAGTAACTAATACAGCTGCCTCTGTTATTACCACAAATATAATTACAGATACAAAAACTATACCTATTACTGTAACTACGGAATTGTCTTTGACTACCTCGGATACAACTGTTATATCTAAAACTCAAACAAACTCTATTACAATGTCAACTTTAACAACTTCGACTATGCCAATCGTATCTTTAAATACAGCAACTACTGTTAAAACGGAAACAGTAACGACTAAAACAAATTCTGTCGGTGTAAAAACTACCAAAGTATTTGACAATGGTACCTACACGGGAGAATTAGTAGCCGGTCTTCCTTCCGGAAAAGGAATATATCGTTATAAGAGTGGTAATGTTTATGACGGCGATTGGGAAGAAGGAGAAAAAACCGGACACGGAACATATACTTGGGATGGTAATGAATATGTCGGCGAATTTAAAAAGGGAGAATTTAATGGGAAAGGAAAATACACTTGGGCAAATAAAAATGTTTATGACGGCGATTGGGAGAACGGAAAAATGAGCGGACAAGGAACATATTATTATTATGCAAGTAAGGATAAGTATGAGGGGGGCTTTGTAGATGGAAAAAGGCACGGACAAGGAATTTATACGTATGCTGCTCTTGATGGAGATTGGTTTGTAGCAGAATGGGTTGACGGCAAATTTGCGGGGGAAGTGACAATGCATAGGGAAGATGGAACAACCTATCCAAGAATAATTTCAATAAGTTAATAAAATTTAAAATTTTTGCACTTGAAAAAATTGTTTTCTCTGTTTTTTCAAGTGCTTTGTCGATTTGGTCGATAATTTTCACGGAACATTTTTGAATATTTTCCAAATGTTCTTGTAATTGTGCGGTTGTTTTATCCTTGCTCCAAGCGGCAACGTAGCCGAAACTGAAATCGGAACTGTCAATGCCGATGTGCTGACTGACAACATATGCCACACTTTCAGCCTCAATTTCCTCAACGTTGCGTTTCTTGTCGCTCTCATCAGCGTGTAAGTTTGCGTGAGTAATTTCGTGTATCAGCGTTTTCAGCGTTTGAGATTGGCTTAAATTGTCTTGAATTGCTATTTTATTTTCGCTCCGGGAGAAGTAACCGTTTGCCCTACCCGGAATGTCGGAAAATTCCACAGGAACAGGAGAAATGCTCACCAAAGCGTTCTTAATTTGCTGAAAATCGTGGACGTTGGCGGTGAGTTTTGTTGCTAATTGCGGTAATTCTTTGCCCTCTGTTTGGGAAACATCAAAAACGTGTTCGATTTTATAACCCATTCTTTCAACTAAATCTTTTTCGGGTTCGCCGTCTTTGCCTATTACAACATTACCCAGTTCATCAGTTTTTTCAATGCCGGGGGCACAGGCTCTGTGTATACTTTAAACGGACAGGGTGCTAAAATCTGTATACCTTTTTCGCCTTTTTTCACGGTTCGCTGAAAATTTTTCTTCCAAGAATTAAAGCCGGCTACTTGACTTGCCTGTGGATTTTGTAGTATAATAAGTAATGTATTGCGTGGCGAATAATTGTGAAACTTTGACATTGTTTTCAAATAATTCTGATACTTTTCGCTTGAAAATAAATCCGTAACACCCTTTTCAAGTTTTTCTGTCAATGCTTTTACTTTTTCCGCACGTTCCGTATTGCGTTCTGCTGATGACTTCTTTTCCATTTTTTTGGCTACTCCATTACCTCCAATTTTTGCGGATAGTCTTTTAACTCAATTGTGTTATTTTCCCAACTTTTCAATTCATAAATATTACCGTTTGGGAAAACTACAAAAGTTTTCTGCTCATCAGCGTTTAACACCTCAACTGCAGTCGCTTTTCCGTTGTTTTTTAGAAGTAATAAATTTTCTGTCTGAATATTATTTGTCATTAAATTTTCGCTCCTTTAAAAAATTTTCACTTTTCCGGGTATGGTTCTTTAAAAAATTACATTGAAAAAGAATTTTAGCTAAAACCTGTAAAAGGTGCATACCTTGGTGAATACCGGGTGCATACCGGGGTTCACCCTAAAAAAGCCCGTTGTTACTAACTTTATTTATATAGGGTGCATACGGTGCATACCTTTCTAACTTTAAAAGATAAATTAAATAAAGAAAAGTCGTATAGTAAACTGCAAAAGGTATGCACCGTATGCACCACACCTTTAAAACCCTTGTTATATCGGGGAATTTTGGGGTGCATACCGGTATGCACCGGGTATGCACCATATAAAATTTGTAAATTAGATTATTATAAATATCTCCATATCTCTAAACCATTTTCGTTTAATTTGTAATTTTTTAGATACATTCCATTCTTCTTTTTATGAACTATTTCAAATTTCCACTTTAATTTAAGTAATTGAGAAATCTCCGTTGCGAACTCATTACTTGACGGAATAAAATGTAAACCATTATTTTTACACCATTGTTGAAAAGTTTGGTAGACTTCCGAACTCTTATTGATACAAGTTTCCGGGTCGATACACGGTTCAATGCACTCTTGCCAAAACTCGATGACAGAGGAGTTGTCGTGTTGGTACTCCTCGATGTTGATTTTACATTCGTCTGGGATATGAAATTGAAAATTATTCTCAATAACGGAACGTAATGACAATATACATTTGCGAATAATTCCCTCTCGCTCATCAAACAACTTGTTGATAAGGTAAGGGTCTTGTTGACTTTTGGGAATGACATTATCACATTTCAAAATCAGCATACGCTCATAAACGTGAATACCTTTGTCACCGCCGAATTTGGGCAATGCGTTCATTCCGAACAGCATTAACCCTCGGAATTGGTAATCAAACGGTTCTTGATTTTTATACTCAACTGAAATCGTGTCACCGCCTGTCAACTCCTTAAATCTGTCCATTTGGTCGATTTTCATAAACGATAAATCCCCGGAATAGACAAACCGTTTCATATACACCGCCGTTTCTCCGAAACGTTCAGACATTCTTTTTAAACTGCGTTCACTTGAATTATCCGTGCCGATGAGCCGGTTAATGAGTGCTGAAATCAGCGACTTACCGCTGTTACCCTCACCAACCAAAAACATACATTTCTTGAAACGGTAGCCGTAAATATTTGAAATAACAGCACCGATATATTCCAAAAGTAACTGTGCTTTTTGCCTGTTATTTTCGGTGAAAGTACTGATAAATCGGTCGAATACAGGGGTAGGAATGTCTTCATTTTTCCAGTCACAGGGTATTTGGATTGTTGAGAAAATCTGCGGTGTATGAGGTTCTAACCTCATTGTGTTAATATTTAGTAATCCGTTGCGGAAGTTTATGTATTCCTCCGCCTCGTTCATTCTGTTGTGGGTGATTTTTCCGATTTTTTGTCAATCAATTCCCTTGCATTTGTAACAGTATGCACGGTTTTTTTACTTTTCTATCCTTTTTAGAGTATTACATCTCTCGAAGTTCCTTGTTCCTTTTTTACTTTTCTATCCTTTTTAGAGTATTACACCTCTCGAAGTTCCGTATTTCTTTTCACAGTTGGCACTTCAGTTGACATTGGTTTGACTTCGTGTGAAAAAATTCTGCTGAAAATGCCGGGTGAACGGCTAACTTTTTGTCTTTATTTTCAACAGCGAAAATCGGACGTGCGGTATAGGATTTTTCGCCTGTTTTCTCATTCTCCAATTCAGCTTTATAGTATTTTTCCCCGGCTTTTACCGCTATTTCCGGGGAAGAACACAATTTGTTAATGTCCATAATATTTATCTTTCAATGTCTTTTTCATATTTTTAAAAGGTAATGCTGTCGATGAAAATAGGTATCATAATCGCTCCCACTATTACCAAACCTAATCCGCCGGCTAACTGTTTAATCGCTGTACTTTTTGCGTTTGGGTCAGTAGAGGCTTGTGCCTCAATCAGATGTATTACACCGAAAACCGCAAGCCCTGCCCCTGTTATGGAAATAACAGCCATTAAACCTGTTTTCATACCGTCTTTAAGGGTGTCGGTATTAAATCCGGCGGCATTAGCAGGTAATAAATTGCACACAACTATAGCAAATATTGACGATAAAGCTACATATGCACGTTTAAACATTTTTTTCATATTAATTTTCCTCTCTGTTTTTCAATTCGATAAATTCAATTCTGTTTGCAATAATTTCATAAGCATAGTGTTTTACACCGTTTTTGTCTTCATAATCGGCATTACGAAGACCGCCCTCGACTAAAATTCTATCGCCTTGTGTAAAATATCTGCTTACAGTTTCTGCTATTTTGTCCCAAGCGACAATATTAAAGAAATCAGATTTTTCTTTTGTCCTCGGAACAGCAATACGAAAACGGCAAACCGCCTCGTTATTGGGGGTCATACGGAAATCCGGCGGAGCAGTCAACCGCCCGAGCATATGGACTGTGTTCATAATTTTCTCCTTTTTATTTATTTAAGGGGCATAAGACGAACCCCTTTATTACCGAATACAAAC
>JAISIJ010000358.1 GCA_031262245.1 Oscillospiraceae bacterium
TTACACAATTATTTATATCGGTTTGTAAAAAAGTCCACTCTTTGAATAGCATAAAAAAATTTCCTCTCATTTTTATTTTCAACCCTTTGTCTGCCCAAACTAAAAACCCCTCAATGCAAATCGGGGGTTTTCTATGTTTTTAAGCAACTCATTCTTATCCAAATCATTAAACCTGCAAACGAAAACATATGCAAGCTCTTTTTTATCAATATCAAGCTCCTTAAAGCACAGGGTTTGATTCAAAATCTTTACTGCCTTTATAATAAACAGGAACACCTACCTGAACCGCTGAACTTATATCTTCATTCATACCGTCACTTACATATTCCCCACATACCCACATCGCTTCACATTCTTTGATAAGCTCTGCATCAAAATCAAAACCAATTTCTCGCTCGTTCTCTTTATCATCATCCAAAAACTGTGTTAAATAAATGTGAGGTGCAACAGGAAAATACCCCTCTTTAACCGCATTTCTGCAACACATATTCGCAAACAATACGTTATCTTCGCAACTCATTTCGTAATTTTCCGTTTTGTACGCTCTGTAAGGTGAACAAATATAAACTTTTTTCATTATTTTACCTCTATATTAATTATTGTAGTTGTTTATGTATTACCCCTCGTAAAGGGTCGCATAAAGCCCAGCCGGTCCATTCGATAATTTACCATACCAAATCGCATAAACCCCCGGCAACTTGCATTTTCCCATATTTCCTTTCGGGCATACCCTGCAAGGGCTTTGCTTTATATCAATAACACCCTTACCGCAAGAAGTCGCATATCCGAATTTCTGTGCATCACTTCCGAGCTTTTCCGTTGCGACTTTTGCTTCACCTCTTGAGGTGTCAATCGTAACAGCTTTACTGAATAATCCCATTTAATTCCCCCTCCTCATTTAATTTTTTGCTTCAACAACATAGCCCCAACTCTCAATCAATTCCTCTTTGTTAAAAAGTAGGGTAACATACATAAGCAACGCTTCAAGGTTTATATCTGCTGAATCGCTCGGGATTTTACTGCTGAAAAATTCAAACCCCTCTGTTTCAACTCGCTCAAACAATTCATATATATCACTCAATCTGCCGCAAACTCTACCCCAATCATACTCGCCTACGCATAAACTACCGATAAACTCTGCCAAAGTTATATCATCTTGAAACAACCTGCCTAAAACACCTGTTTCAAGGAAATCACCGATACTCTCAATGCCCGTCATTTCAATAGTGTTAATAATTTCGGTATATTGGATTATTTCACCCAAATTACGCTTTAATGTGTAAACTTTACTCGCAAGCCGTGAGGGGCATTTTTCATTACTGCACCTAATTTCCCTCAAAGTTATATCAATACACAGCTCTTGCCCGCAATCCTCAAAATCGCAAAACTGCGGTAAGCTATCAAGCACCTCGCTGTCTATCCTATCTCGGTATTCAGCTATAAATTCAGTTATTGTCCGCATAGAGTTACCCCTTTGAAAAATGTTGTTACAAGCTTATCTTTGTGTCTACCGTGTGAACTTAAATCAACTGTTCCATACTCAACCTGTCAACCGCATAACTTATCGCCGTTTCTCGGCTGATTTTACCTAATCTGTACAAAAGCCTAATGCTGTCATCCATTAAAATCATACCCTCGTTCACCGCTTCGGATGTTCGCATATATTCTTCTAAACCATCCAGATTGTTATCAGTTATAAACTTCGTTATTTTCTTGTTATTCAGCAAAATCTCAAATGCCACAGCATACCCCTTTTCGCCTGCTTTCGGCAATAATTGTTGTGAAACAACCGCACCCAAAACATTCGATACCCTATCTCTAATCTGCTGTTGCCTTGAAGCTTCAAACATTCCCACAATTCTGCCGATAGTATGCAACGCACCCATTGTGTGCAAAGTTGAAAACACCATATGTCCTGTTTCTGCCGATTCTAAACCGATTTCCATAGTTTCGGTATCCCTCATCTCACCCACGAGAATTACATCAGGGTCTTCACGCAACGCCGCTCTCAAAGCACTGGCAAAACTATCCGTATCTTGCCCTACCTCCCTTTGAGAAATATTGCTAACATCGCTCCAATGGATATATTCAATCGGGTCTTCCAACGTAATTATATGCTTTTTCAACTGCCTGTTTATCAAATCTACCAATGCCGCCAAAGTAGTGGATTTACCACTACCCGTAACCCCCGTAACAAGCACCATTCCACGCCTTTTTGTATATAAATTAAACACAGCTTCCGGCAACCCCAAGTCCTCCGCTTTCAAAATCTTCTCCGGTAAAATTCTGAAAACCGCACCCGCAGAACCTTTTTGTCTATATAAATTTACCCTGTATCTCACCAAATCTTCCGTTTCATACGCCAAATCCCATTGTCCATTACTTGAAAACTCCCGCCTTGCGTGTGCATCCATTAATGGCATTACCAATTCTTCCATATCCTTATCTCGTAATATTTCTATACTATGTTCTTCGCCGTTTTTGCATAATATTTAACTGCTCTAACTCACCGAAAACCCTAACTTTCGGAACACTTCCTACCATTAAATGCACGTCAGTACCTCTTGCTCGCTGTCCGCTTTGCAATAAAATATCTAACTTCTGCAAGCCTGTATCTTTTATACTGTTTGGATTTATATTCATTTTTTCTATATTTATCGGCATAAAATTACTCCTTGTGCGTGTCATATATGTCACGTTTGCACAGTTATAATTGTCTATCATAAAAAAAGAGCAAGAGAAAATCTTGCTCAAAATAAAATCTTATCCAGTTCACAGATATTATCATAAACAGGGCGAAACTGCCTACCGCCTGCCTTATCAATATGAAAATGCCCGCAAAACCAAGTATCAAACTTCACATCGTTGTAAAGTCGGTCGAAATACTGCGTTACCCTGTTATCCTCCAACTCATCACTCGGCACATCTATCGTTGTTTGCCCGATTTTCGGTGCAGAGTGGGTGAGTATGTAATCAACGGTGTTATCGTTTTTATTCAAATTTTCCAAACCGTTATCCATTTCGGAAGGTGAAGGTTGTTCCTCTTTCCACCAAGTCTCACCCTTAACCCTAAACCATATTTTTCTTTTCAAAAACATCTTATTAACGGTTTTTCTGAATTTTAAATCCCCCGAATCCAATAAACCACTAATAGTATCACTGGAAATACCCCCACCGAACACGAAAAACTTCTTCCCGTTTATCGTATAAACCTCACCGCGTTTAAGATAATAAACACTATCGTTTACTTTTCCCACCTTACCGCCGAACATTTCCGTTTCTTCCAACAACCCCAATCTCTCGTGATTTTCATTCTCACCGTCAATAAACAACGTTGTGAAAGGTCGTTTCTCAAACCATTTCTTCCAATATTCCTCTTGCCGATTTTCACCCCTGTAATCCCAAATCAGCCCAAAATCGCCTAATTGAATTATAACATCTTCCTTTGTTAAGTCCCTTTGCACAGGGAAACTCTTAACGGCGAATTTCTTATAATCACCGTGGCAATCGCCTGTTATAAAAGTTCTGCCCATTTACTCACCCCTTGTGTTTTGGTTTGCTGTACACGTCTATGTTAAAGTTTTGTGATAGGGCATAACCGCAATATGATAAATGCTCCGCATCTTTTTTAGAAATGCCCGATTTTCTGCTTAAAGCTATCTCTTTCGCTCGTTCATAAACCTTTACCAAAGAATTCACAGTATTTGAATCATCCGCATTAATGTAAAGGTGTGTGCATAAAAAGAACCTCATTCTCACAAATCCCTAACTGATACTGAAACAACGCCGCCAAGGCATCTGCATCGTTATTTGCAATCCTTAATTCCGGTTTATCCTTGAACTTTACAATAAAATCTTCTCTTTTATTAGTACCGTGTTTCGGCATAGGAACATACAATTCACCGCCTGTATCTTTTTTCAGTAAATTAGTTTCTGTATCAATATAGTAAACTGTTGCCATATAACCTTTTTGATATTTATTATCACCTATAAAATAATTATACCATTTACCCCCTGTACCCCTCGTTGTGCAAATCAACAAATAATGTTTATAATCTTTTTTCAGCTTTTCTCCCGCATAAACCAAATCACTTTTTCTCACTTTTCTGCCAATCGGTGCTAAGGAATGTAAAGAATAAATCAGCTCTTTCTCCGCATTAACCCCGTAAATTTCCTCACCGTTCCGCACCCACTCAAACAACTCTTTCCTGCTTACCGTTATTTGCCTCTCTTTTACACTATCGGCTAAAAGTATCATTCTATCCGTACACGCACTTATATATTTCATATTAACGCCTCCAACGAACACTTGTGTCAATCCCATAATAACTGTTATTCAGAACATATTCCCAAGAGTATTGCTTTTCAGAATTAAAAACATTATCTCCTAAATGTTTTAAGTTACTCGCCCAGTATACCTTTCTCTCAACGGTCAGTTTCTCAAATTCATCACACAAAAACATACAAACAGTTCGGTAAAAATAAGAGTACTTGCTCCCAAACTGCTTTAATTTTGTTTTATCGTTTATTTTAACCCATTTGTCAAAACACTTTTTAAAACAATCTTCTAATATTTCCTCTAACATTTCGCCTGTCAAACCCTCGCAAAGCCAATACGCTCCGTTAAGGATTTGTTTCCTGATATACATTTGAATAGATTCAAAACTCGTACCACAGCTATCTATCGTACTGAAAAGAATACCTTTCAGAACATTTGCCAAACCACTTTCTACTTTTATCAAGGGTGTTCTCACACCACCGTAAATATCCATTTTCCAATATTCTGTATATTCCTGTAAAAGAATATTCGTAACAACATTACTCTGCGTATCCTTAAAAATCAAAGTCAATGCTGTTTCTTCTCTCTCACTGCTTTTACAATAACATTTCTTTGAACATTTCTTAACATTGCTCCCAACTTTCAGGGTATACAACCCCTCCAAATCAATACTGCAATCGCATATATTCTTACACCCACTCGGCACTTCCGCAACCCCATTCCGCCCCGGTTTCAGAGTTCCCAAATCGCCATTATCACGCAGAGTATATTCGCCTAAACCAAGTAAAGCCCTTTTCGCCGTTTCTACTTCTGTTTCCTCTTTAAAACTTCGCTTATTCCACAACATATAATGCTTTTTATCATAAATCCAACTTCCATCCAAACTCTTTATCTCCATAAAACGGAGTTCCTCGTCATAGCCTGATTGTTGCTTTTGATAAAAATAACCGTATTCAGCAGAATAAAATCCTGTCGCTATTTCCAATTCAAACAAATCATCTACCGTAAGCTGTACAATCTTGCTCTCTCTAAGGCATTTATACCGCACTCCGCTCCTCACCAAAACCCTTTGCAACGGATAAATATACCCTGAGTATACATAGAATGTTTCGCTAAGATATATTTTCTCCGTAGGGTTATCAAACAGCGTATACCACCCCTCATTTTTATCAAACTCTCTAATCTTACCCTGCCGTAAAACCCCATATTTATCTATATAATAAAGAATAATAGAATCCTTGCCTACCGTTCTCAAAAGCCCGTATTTAGAGTATTTAAGGTAGTGGTTTCCGTAATTTGCCACACACCGCCCCAAATACATTAAATCCCGCTTAGTTGCATTATCTTGGTCGGTTTCGTGTTTTCCCTTTATAGCCAAGGGTATCAACTCACCCTCAATATACCCCTCAACCTCACCGATTTCCGCTATAACTGCCTTTGCCTTTTCCTCCGAAACGCAAAATCTATCTTCACCGCTCTTTGTATCTTCAATCCGATAACATATATCACCTTGTTTATCAAAATAATCAATCTCGCTTATATACCACATTCTTATCACCTCGGAAAAAATCGGTATGTCTTGGGGAAAGTGTGGTCTGTTTGAAAATCTGTATGGTGTTTATATAAAATCTGTTGAGGAAAAATATATAAAATAATGAATTTTTTTGCTATATATTTGGGATTATTAATATTATAGTAACAAATTATTAATAATACATTTTATGTATAAAACTCCTGTTTTCTACAACAAAACTTATAAAAGGTCAAATTGAAACAATATTTTAGCCGTTTTCAGGTGTTGCGTTACGAAAAAAGATGTGTTATAATATTCCTAAGCTTAAATATTAAATTTTATTTTATATATTTAATTATATGTTCACAAAAAATTCACAATTATTTTTCATTTATTTAATAATTTTTGCCACAAAAAATGTTGCGTTATTTTTATGTTAGTTATATAATAAACCTATCGAAACAGACAAGCTTTTCCTCGCATATCTAATTTGCGGTCATAGAAAATTAATAATTTAGTTACACAAAAAGTGTTGCATTATGATGTGATTGGTGGTATAATTATGAAGGGAACTACACTACACTACACTACACTACACTACAGCCTTATTGGTAACATCATCCAATAAGTTATTTTCTGTTGCGAAAAACAAAATTGAATATTACTAAAAAAGCATAAAGGGATATCTTTGTGCTTTTTTTTCTTTATGTTTTTATCAATGCACTCCGAGAGTGCTAATTTTTGAAGTGCAAATTGTCGAATTATGTAATTTAAGAATGGTTTTTGTAAATAAAAATTTCGGTTAGGTTGATAAGATAAATTAAATAAATCTCCTGTATTAAAATACATTTTAAATTTATATTTTTCTTAAATATTAATAAAAAACTTAACGACATTATCAAACAACCATTTGAGAAATTAATACCACATAAATCAATATACAAATTTATTTTTTGTATATACAACATTTTATACAATATTAAAATTGTTGATATGAAAAATAAGAAAGGTAGGACAATATGAATTCCATAAAAAATTTCTTTAAATTATTAGGAAAAGGGATAAAAAAATTTTTTAGTTTGTTAGCAACTGGTATAAAAAAATTTGTATTAGGCTTTGCTAATTTTGTGTTAGATATTCTAAATTATTTTATGGATGACTTAAAATTTATATATTTTGAGAATATTTTTAGATACTTATGCTTCGCAATTATGAGCATATTTTGTGCACCGTTTTATATTTTGTATAATATTATTAAAGGCATAATTTTCTTGACAAAATCCATTTTAGAAAGATTAAAACCTAAGAACGCTACAATTGGGGAAGATTTTTTAAAATATGTGAAGGACGATTTGCAACTCATAAAAATCAAACAAGTATTCGAGATAATTTGTAAAATGATAATGTATTTAATTTTTGCTCCAGTTTTCTTTATAAACAGAATAGGTTCAAAAATTGCAAATAAATATAAGCATAAAATTGGAATACAAGATAAACAATATGAACGAGATAGAATTAAAGAAATTAAAGAAATTAAAGAAAAAATCATATCTGATGTTATTAATGTAGTTTTTCAAAATAATAACAGCCTTTTAAGTGAACGAGCGGTAAACAAAGTAAAAAAGTGGTTTATCTTTTTGCTTTCAATCGCTTCGGCAATCACAACAACTATCGGACTTATAATTGTTGTAAGCGATATATCTCCTATAATTGCTATAATATTTGCCTTTGTAATTCAAGCCGGAGAGTCTGTATTTACAGCAAGTAGAGGCAGACTTAATAAACTTTTATTAGCTATATGTTTCATACTTTCAGTATCATCTGATTATGTATGTTATATTAATGCTGTTTTCCCTTATGAGGATTATTTACAGAAACAGTATGAAACATTTGCCACTCCCTATAAAGATATAGTAGATAAAGCTATTTCTTTAACAGAAGATGACGGGAATTCTGTAAATGCCGAAAATCAGATAAAGAGTGAAATTGCAAAAATAAATTCTTTAATTGAAATATTAAAAGCTAAATTTGTCGATGGAAATCCCAGTAGTTTTGAAAATGAGGTAATCGACAGAATAAATGAAATAGAAAATGACCCGCTTTATATAAACGGAACACATACTGTTGTTGATGAACCGTCATATCCTGTTTTTAGAACCGATATAGAGGGAAATCAAATAATTGTTAGAAATGTACCCGAACGTAGTCACGAGGAAAAAACTGACGCACGCATAGCATTTGATACACAAATAAGTAATCTAAATAGTGCCAAATCAAACCGTGAAGACCTGCATAAAAGGGTAACAAAATTTCATAGTGATTTTATTAGCTTTTTCAACAATAAAACCTATGATTATAATAATTATTGCGAATATGCTATTGGATTGTATAATGATACAAAAAAGCCAACGGATACGGAGGAAGGTTCAGCAAGCATAGAGGATAAAAAGAAAAAATTCAATGATTTTTGTAGTTCATTAAATTTATTAGAAACTGAATTAAATGATTTTCTTAAACGTGAAGTGACAATCTCAAATAACAATTGGACGACAACAACTAAAGAAACAGTTAAAACTTTATCAGGGGCAGTAGAAATTACTACAAATGATTTATCAGTACTTGTTAAAACGCGTGATGCTTATAATGAATTAATAAAACTTCAAAGTGAATTTGATGATTTTGATGATATAAAAAAGAATGCGAAGTCTAATTCATCCAAATCAGAACCTATTTACTGGATTTTAGATAATGCAGCTAAACTGCTTGAAAGCGATTTTGCTATGATGGCATCAGCAATGCAAGAAGATGCAAAAAAGGAAACTGACGATAATTATAAAGAATCTGAGAAAATAATTGAAGAAAATTTTTATTTGTTTAAAGATAATTCTGACATATCTTTGGACGACTTGAGAAAAGCAAAACAAAATGTAGAATATAAAGATGCTTTATCTGTTGCTTTTGGACATCTTACCCCTGAAGGAATGAAAGGAAATGTACCGGAAGTAATCTCAAGAACCATATATGCACTGCTTGCTGATTGCTTTATAATAATGATTGGTTTTTCTATGATACGCAAAAATAGAGTAATGTATCGTGTACGCAACAGAAAAGATTTAACAGGGTGTGAACCTGAACTCTTTGAAATGACATTATATAATCTTCTTGCTCGCAAACATTCAGAAAATTATAATGCTTATGAAGAAACTACATTGATAAAGCATCTTGAGGATTATATGGGTTGCTTTATACCGGAAACAAATATGCAAGATGAAAATCTGGAAATCAACTTCGCATTAGTTTGCAAGGATGATAGTAAAATTAAGATAATTGAAGAAGAAAGGTTTTTAGAACTGACTGCAATGCTATCAGACTTGGGATACCTAAAGACTATTAGCATCGAACAATACGATGTTCTTACCGAATATATACGCAATAGAGCTGCTATTAATACTTTAATCGAAAATGATGAAAAGGTTCCCCTCGAAGAATTAAAAGGGGAGTGTAAAAAATCTTACTATCTTATGAACCCAGGAGGTCAATTCTACTTGCGTGAAATAATGAATGAACTGTACAAAGGAAATGACCCCGAAACAAAATCTATTAGTTGAATTTTTACATCATTAATATAATAAGGTATATCTAAAAGGAGAATAGAAGTTAATATGAAAGATATATTTAAAGACCCATCAATTTACTATTTAATAGTAATTGCAATAGTGAGTTGTATAACCGGCGTTATTGCGTATAACATTGCAATACGCAATCGGGGCAGTTTTGTCGATACCCCTGATTGGACTAAGGTTGCACGGCGAATAATAGAGTTGATAATAGTGTTTGTTGTTTTATTGTTTCTATGTTATATGTTTTTTAGAGAATGGGGTCTTTACTTTTTATTGTTCAGTGGAATTCCGATAATATGTTGTTTCATCACCGTCGGAATTGTGATGAAAATCATCGGATGGCAAAATAGCAACTTAATATACAAAC
>JAISIJ010000363.1 GCA_031262245.1 Oscillospiraceae bacterium
ACCAAAATTCGAAAAATAATAAATTTTCTGCCATAATGTATGGATATGGTGAAGATGGTAAGGCAAATGTTAAATTTAATGTAAATTATGGAGAGTTTTTGGGTGAAAATAGCAAATACATCAAAAGTATAGGCGTATTTTCAGCATTACTTTCCCAAGAAGTTTACAAGAACCAAGGATTAGAGTTAAAAGCTAATAGTAGCGGTGCTGTTCGAGATTTTAATAAATCTGAAGATGGTGGAGACGAGAATAATAAAGACCAAAGTAAAAGTGCAATATCTTTACTCGAAACTTTTGGTATGAAAGATGTAGAAAATTGTAATGTAATTTCACCAGATATTTATGATACTGACGATATTACTGAATTTGTAATAGGACATCGTTTAGTAAAGTCTAATAATATCGAAAAAGAAGTTATTGTAATTGCTTTTCGTGGAACGAACGGAACAATTGAAGAATGGTCAAGTAACTTTGATGTAGGAGCTAATACTGATGATTATTTTGGGGCAATGGGCTATAATTCATTGGAGAAAGATTGGTCTGACGAAAATAATCATAAAGGTTTTGATGTTACGACAACACGTGCAATGGAAGAAGTAGAAACCTATATTGAAAATAACTTAAATTCCAGTGTTGAAAAAGTTTATTGGGTTACAGGGCATTCTCGTGGTGCAGCGATAGCTAATTTATTATCAGCCAAATTAATTGATAAGGGAGATAATGTTTTTGGTTACACTTTTGCTGCTCCGAATACTACGGCTTCTACAGATTACAATAACGAAAAATATAGTTCTATTTTCAATATTGTTAATAGTGACGATATGATACCTGTATTACCTTTAGAATATTGGGGTTTTAAAAAATATGGGCAGGTATTTTCTGTTAGTATAAAAGACAATTACGAAAATAAATGGTGGAAAGCTCAAGAAGGTACTTGGGAAAATCTAATGGGTTTTGATTATAATTTTAATGGAAACTTATCTTATACAATTAATGCTTTTTCAAAAGTTGGCAGTTCTCGTGAAGATTTATACAAATTTTCAGAAGATGCCGTTCTAAATCTAAGTCAAAGATATCGTAATAGAAATGATGCACTTAATGATGCCCTTGAACAATTTAATAAATATACAGAAAGAATCAAAAGATATGTACAAGTATTAGAACCAACTAAGCGTAATACAGGAAAAGGAGGAACTTGGTATTTTCCTCAAATAAAACAAAGCCCCGCTTGTTTTATGATGATATTAGCTGATATGGCAGCACAAAAAAAATATGGTGGGAAAAAAGGTGGCACTTCTGGCTTCAAAGTAGCAGATAATTATGATAATGCTAAAGCTCTATTCGTTTTTTCAGCACTTGATAGTAAGAAAAATGCTGAAATATACGGTAAAGCGATTGATTTTTTAAATTTGGGTGGAATGTCAGATGCACACTATCCAGAATCATACTATCTGATTGCCAAAAATTTATGAGGTGTTAAATGAATTTCAAATTATTAGTTGTATATATAATTTCTTATTTTATTACTTTTGTTTACTATCTACTTTTTATTTTTAATTTAAAATTTGTATTCATTTGGTTATTTTTACAGCCCGTAACTGCAGTAATATCGAATATATATATATGTAAATTTAGCAAATCAAAGAAAATACTATTTGTTATTCTTAATTTAACTAATTTTATTACTGTTTTGTTATATATATCTTTTATAGGCTTTTATTTATCAGATGGAATAGATTTAAGTGGTGTAGGATAAAAACAAAGATAATTCTAACATTGTCGGCTTGTTAGGGGAAAACGGATTTTTTCCTAAGATAATTTTATTTAAATACTTTTATCTTTTCTATCTTCCCCTAACTTCGCATAAAAGTAAACACCAAAAAAGCACCAAAACCGAATAAAAAAGAGAAAGAACCCTCAAAAATGAGGGTTCTTTTGTTGTTTGTGTACATTTTTTTGAAATGTATTTAGGTTTCAATAAATCCCAATCGGATAATTTCCCCGTAACATTAAAAATACTTCCGCTGAAATTGATTTTGTCAGCGAAAATTCTTCCGTTTATTTCTGCAATATTACTGTTAAATGCTACTGTGCCGTTTGGAGCATAAATAATGCCTCCGAAGTCTATATTTGACCCATTAATTGTTATGTTTCCGTTTCTTGAATACAGAACAATACGACCTGTTGATTGAAAGTCGTTTACATTATATACAATATTGCCGTCTGCAATTATATAACAAAAACCGTCAAAATAGGTGCTGCCGATTGTAACATCACCGGACGTTTTTATGCCGTTTGAAATAACTGTTGTATCCTCGATATATGCAGGATTGTCGTCAATTATCTCATAATCACCGGCGGCTTTGTGAATTTTTTCGTCCCAATCGGGCATAGAAATGACATCAACATTTTCATTTCTCTCTCCGATATTTGTCATCCACCCGGACGTGGATATGCTACCAACGGAATCAATTCTGCCGTCTACGAAAAATTCGCTTAACCCACAAATAAAGTTACTTGACGAATAAAAATTCCCATTAAAATTACCTTTCCAGCCATACAACTGAAAAGGTTCATTCTCATTGCCCGAAAAAATTGTATAGTCAGTTGCTTCTCTTGTAACAGGTTGATTCTCGGTTGCTGTTTCTGCCAAAACACTTATCGGCATTACAGTTACAAAATTAATAAGCATTGCTATACAAAG
>JAISIJ010000421.1 GCA_031262245.1 Oscillospiraceae bacterium
CCGATTTCCCCCTGCGGACCTGTGTCACCGGTTGGACCGATTTCTCCCTGAGGACCTGTGTCACCGGTTGGACCGATTTCTCCCTGAGGACCTGTGTCACCGGTTGGACCGATTTCTCCCTGAGGACCTGTGTCACCGGTTGGACCTGTCGGACCGATTTCCCTCCGTGTCAAGTGTTTTACAACTGAATAAGTGATTTTCTACATATTCGATAAAATAACAAGTAAGTTTTGTGCAAAATAACGAAAGTGTAAAAATTAAACTATATTATCTCAAAAACGCATCTCATTCTATTAAAAGTTTTAAAATCAATATGCGATTATACAAATTCCCACTTGACTTTTTCAAACATATGTGTTATAATTAGAGAAAAAGCGACACAGATTTTATTTCAATTAATTATCAAAATTAGGAAGTCCAAAACTATGCCTTACAAAAATTCGGCTGATGGACCGTTTGTTTTTATTTGTCATTCATACAATAAAAAATAAATCTTAGCTAAAAAATTATAGTATATACATATTTTATCAGTGAAATTGAATAAGTAAGCAATAGGAGGTTGTTAAATGCAAATATCAAAAATAAGCATTAAAGATTTTCGCAGACTTAAAAACGTAAATATTGATTTCAGTAGTGAAACTACATTGTTTGTGGGTGCAAATAATAGTGGTAAAACGTCTGCAATGGATGCTTTGAGAAAATTTCTTGTTAATAGTGACGTATTTGTATATAATGATATTTCAGTAACTAATAGAATTAATATTAATAAAATCGGAGAAACTTGGACTATTCCAGATTCTGAAAAACCGTCCGATTCACAGCTGTGGTTGAATATGTTACCTGCTATGGATGTTTGGTTGAATGTTGAAGAATATGAATATCACTATGTGTCATCTATTATTCCAACTCTTGAATGGGTGGGAGGAGATTTGGGTCTTAGGCTGTCGTTATTGCCAAAAGACATCGGTAAATTGTTTGAAGATTATCGTATTGCATACGATAATGCCAGAGAAACTGAGAAAAGTGATGAAAATTCTAACGGAAAACTTTTTCCGAATAATTTATGTGACTATATTGCTCGTCATATAGGGCAATATTTTGAAGTAAAATCATTTATTAAATATTGATATGATTAATGCACAACGCGGACTTTCCGACGCAGACTCAACAAATGACATTGTAAGTTTATCAAGTCAGCTTAGAACGTATTATGATAAACATCTTGATGTAGAAAAGAATACATCGCCTGAAGATTTGAAAACACTTTCTGCTTTAAGCGAAGCAAAGACAGCTTTTAACGGAACTTTGAAGGCTAAATTCAAAAATTCATTTGACGAATTAGAACAATTAGGTTTTCCGGGCATTTCAGACCCGAAAATAACGATTGAAGCTAATTTGCAAGAAAAAACCGCTTTTCAGCATGAATCTGCGGTTCAATATTCACTTTCCGACGAAGACAAGGATTTAAGATTGCCGGAAAAATACAACGGATTAGGTTATCAAAACTTAATTGCAATAGCGTTTAAGCTAATGAGTTTTCGTGACGATAGAATTCATAAAGGTAAAGCACAGTCAGCAAATAGTCCTCAAAAGATAGCTTCGTTACACTTAGTCTTATTAGAAGAACCGGAAGCACATTTACACGTTCAAGTTCAACAAGTGTTGATAAAAAAGGCTTATGAAATATTAACAAATAATAAAGAAGCTCCAATATTGAAAGAACATAATTTTCATACGCAACTTGTTGTAAGCACACATTCGAGCCATATTGCAAAAGAAATGGAATTTAGCAGTATTCGGTATTTCAGACGTGAACGTGTTTCAAATAATACACCTATTCCGTTTTCAGAAGTTATTAACTTAACTAACACGTTCGGAAAAGATAAAAATACTGAAAAATTCGTCCAACGATATTTAAGTGTAATTGCATTGCGATTTGTTCTTTGCTGATGCTGTTATTTTTGTAGAGGGGACTTCTGAGAATGTTCTCGTGCCATATTTTATAAGAAATACAGAATGTGAAAATAGTGATATATTAGAAAATAATGCTAAGTGCAAGAATAAGAAATATGAAGAATCAGACAGCAGATATGTGACTATTTTACCGACAGGTGGAAGTCATTCACATCGTTTTAAACCTCTCATTGAAAAACTTTTTCTTATTTGCAGGTGCCGGTTCCGGAAAGACAAGAAGTCTTGTAAAAGCCCTTGAATTTATTGCCGAAAATTATGGCGATGAATTGAGTGTTTGTTCGCAGCAAGTTGCTGTTATAACTTATACCAAAAAATATCTCATTTTATCGAAAGTTTTAAAATCAATGTGCAATTATTCAAATTTCCTCTTGACTTTTTAAGTTAAGTTTGGTATAATTGTAGATGTAAATTATTTTTTAGAAATGAGGTAAGCAAATGAACGATAACGATAATTATTATGATAGAATTGTCATTAAAAATAAAAAAATATGTATATTTGAGCAACACCATTACGCACTATTGCCTTGGTCAGAAGTAAAAAAGCAAAACAAGAACGAGGAAATTATCCTTATTTCGTTAGACCATCATACAGATACACATACGCCTTTTTTATATTACGCATATTATAACAAGGTTACTCCAGAAAAACTACTTAAAGAAATTGATATAAATAGCTCGCAATCAATAATGAACGCAATTAATAAATTAAAAAATGACGAACATATTCATACTGCAATAGATAGTGATATAATTAAAAAAGCACTTATTATAGCACACGAGAAATACTCGTGTTTTCCAAAATCTAATGAGGAAAAAAAGTGGAGAGAACAGTGGAGATTTTTTGAAAAGGAAACCGAAATATTTCTTAAGTTTTTATCGGTTGATAACAAAACTGATTTTGAAACTATTCTTCGTTCTTATTTTTCAGAAGAT